>CAMZLS010000012.1 GCA_947311765.1 uncultured Helicobacteraceae bacterium | reverse complement strand
TTTTAAGCATAAAGAACCTTTGAATATTATTACAACAAAATCCTTACATGTAAATCTTTACATGTAAGACAGAAGTTTTAGATGCGTCCACCTGCAGTTGTACCCCATGTTGTTCTCCAACGAGTTTTTACCAAACTAAGTCCGATAATAGCAACCATAACAACTGTGGAAAAGATTAAGAAGCCTTCCATATAGCCACCAAACTCGCCTTTAGACCAGCCAAGCGTTTTAATAAGAGCCGTTCCACCAAGACCACCAGCGCAGCCGACAAGACCTGTCATAATTCCGATATCTTTTCCAAAGCGTTGTGGCACGAGTTGAAATACTGCACCGTTTGCCATTCCGAGGTTTGCCATAATTAAAAAGAGCACAAAGATAGCTACAAAAAATGGTAATTGCACCAATGCTGTAAGTGCTACAAGAAGCGCAACTGAGCCGTAGAAAAAGTAAAGAGACTTGATACCACCGATTTTATCAGCAGTATTTCCACCAACAGGACGAAGTACCGCTCCTGCAAAGATACATAAAGCTCCAAAGTATCCAGCAATAACCTTTACATTGCCCTCATCTAAAACATCCAGACCAAAGGCTGACATATCTGCTTGGTAGGTATTCATTAGATAGACTTTCATATACCCTGCAAATCCTACAAATCCACCAAAACTGATAGCATAAAAGAGTGAAAACCACCATGTGTCTTTATCTTTTAATAGTTTTCCATAATCAGCTAGCTTTTTAGGATTAGCTTTGTAAACAGACTCAGGAGCATCTTTTGCCATAAAAGCATACGCGATAAAGACGACGATAGCCATTGCAGCGCCCACACCAAAAACAGCCGACCATCCCCATAACTCTGCAATCTTAGGAGCAAAAAGAAAGTCAATAACAACCCCGATATTTCCAGCACCAGCGATACCTAGAACGACACCTTGTAGTTTCGGTGGATACCACTGTCCAGCTTGTGGAAGTGCAACCGCAAATGAAGCTCCTGCAAAACCAAGACCAAGCGCAACAAGAAGAAGTGTCTCGTAAGTAATGCTATCGCCGAGTATGAAAGCTGTTAAAAGAGCCGCAATAACAATAAATTGTGATATAAGTGCAGTCATTTTCGCACCAAGTTTATCGACACCAAAACCAAGAACAATTCTCAAAATCGCACCTGAAAGAATGGGAAGTGAAAGAAGTGTTGCTTTCTCTCCTGCACTCACAATATGACCACCAAGGGCTAATGCCTCAGCTATCTCCGTACTCAATGGACCAAGCATAGTCCACACCATAAAACTCATATCAAAGTATAAAAAAGCCATAAACAGCGTAGGTGCGTGCCCTTCACCTTTTAAATCTTTAAATCCTGCCATGTAATTCCTTATTAAATATTTTACTAATGGGATTGTAGTGGAAAAAACTAAGAAATCCATTTAAAAAGTGATTAAAAAGTAATCAATAAACAATTATAATAGAGAAATATTTATGATTAAAAAATAAACAGTATTGTTTATCCTGCAAAGCATATAAAAAGCTATAATGCCGTCTGAATTATATATTTATACTATAAAGAAGACTTTGTGCAAACACCTTTAGAAAATTTTATCGACTATAAGGCGCAGACGGGAATGCAGTGTGGTAACTACGCTATTAATGTTCCCAAACTTCAAGAAGGAGAGCAGTATCGCTTCCACTTTGATGTGACTGCTTGCGTGGGATGTCGCTGTTGTGAAGTGGCATGTAACGAACAAAACAATAATCCAGCCAATATCAAGTGGCGGCGTGTTGGCGAGATGGAGGGTGGAGAGTTTCCAGCTGTGATGCAACTCTTTAATTCTATGAGCTGTAACCACTGTATTGACCCACAGTGTCTTATCGGTTGTCCGACAAATAGCTATATAAAGATACAAGAGACGGGAATTGTTATTCATGAAGATGATAGCTGTATAGGATGTCAGTACTGTATATGGAACTGCCCTTACGGCGTACCGACCTATCACGAAGAGCGTCATATCGTGACAAAATGTCATATGTGTCATGAGCGTCTTAATGTGGGTGAAACACCTGCTTGTGTGCAAGCATGCCCATCGGGTGCTATTATGATAGAAACTGTTAATATTCAAGAGTGGCAAAACAGAGATATGCAAGAGCAAGGCAATATGCCTTTCTTGCCAGATGCAAGTATCACAAACTCTACAACACGCTATACACTTCCTAAAAATATGCCTGAGATGATAGAGAGAGATGAGCATATCATAGAACCTGCTCACTCCGAATTACCACTTGTCTTTATGACTGTTTTAACGCAGATCTCCTTGGGAGCTTTTTTCGCTCTTATGATGGGAAATTTCTTCTCACTTTTTGGGCTCAGTTCGCCAAATTGGATCATGGCAACGGTTGCCATGCTTCTAGCAGCTTTTGGTCTGCTTCTTTCGGCTCTTCACTTAGGACAACCACTGCTTGCTATGACGGCTATGAAAAATATTAAAACCTCATGGCTCTCAAGAGAAGCCTTGGCATTGGGAGTCTTTACTGCTCTTATGAGTGTAGATATCGGCTTGTATTATCTTGAAATACCAAAGCTCTTACATGTAAGCTTTGAGATAGTGACATTTATAGTAGGTGTCTATGGTATCTTTGCGCAATCTATGATATATCGTATCAAGGCACGCCCATCATGGGATAGAATAACAACAAATCTGAAGTTTTTTGGGGTGAGTTACACAGGACTTCTATTAATCGCTTTGGTGGCACTTTCACAAGATATGAATGCAGTAGTAACGCCGCTGATAGCAACAGCGCTTGCGCTTGCCGCAGCGCAGGCATTTTTTACTTATGAAGATCGTAGAACTCTTAAAAATGCTGATAAAAATAGCTATCAACTAGAGAGAAGTGAGCGTATTCATAAGGAGTATTTTAGCTTACATGTAAAGGCTCGTATTGCTACATTTATCTTAGGATCACTACTTCTACCACTGCTTGTCTTAGTCCTTGTTGGAGCAGGTGCAAACGCAACGGCAAGTGCCTTTTTAATTGTGAGTATTTTTTTGAGTATGAGTAGCGAATTTGTAGATAGATTTTTATTTTATGCAACGGTTGTTCCTTTGGGAATGGCAGGTTCATTTTTTGTAGGGAAGTCACGATGAGAACGATATATGAGCAAAGCCCATATATCTACGCTAGCCGCTATGGCACTAAAGCATATCTTTATCAAGGTATAAAACGGAGTTTTAAATGATAAAAACAATTAAAGACTTTTTAGGTCTCGATATCAAAGAGGAAAAATATAAACTCTCACATGATGCGCAGTTTGGGATGATTAGCGATGCAAAAAAGCCTGATAAATGGGTGTTTTCGACTTGTGGTTACTGTGGGGTAGGGTGTGGACTCTATATCGGAGTCAAAGATGGAAAAGCTGTCTATACAAAAGGCAATCCAAAACATGATGTCAATATGGGAACCCTCTGCCCAAAAGGTTTGAGTGAACATCAGATGCTTAACTCTCCTGAACGCGTTTTACATCCAAAAATCCGCAAAGCAGGGGAGCTACATGAGGCTTCTTGGGATGAGACCTATGCAAAAGTAGCAACAACTTTTCAAAATATCGCCAACAAATACGGCTCAAAAGCAGTGGGTATCATCTCTACAGGGCAGATGCTTACAGAGGAGTTTTACACCTTAGGAAAATTTGCACAACTAGGACTACGCACTAATAACTTTGATGGCAATACAACACTGTGTATGTCATCCGCAGAGAATGTACTTATTGCATGGGGTAGCGAAGATGAGAGACAGAAAGCTTTGTGGATAGAATCCAAATCTAAATGGGTAAGAG
>CAMZLS010000011.1 GCA_947311765.1 uncultured Helicobacteraceae bacterium | reverse complement strand
AGCAAATAGAAATCAGGCTAAGTCCTGATGTTTTGCTCTTTTTGTATTTTTTTAAGACTCCACTGCTCCTTTTCAGCTTTTGCAATAAGTCTTTCGTAACCACCTTGAATCGCTAAATGTACCAATAAGCTCTTCGCATCTTTTACTTGTGTCAAATTTCTGTTTTTTGTAGAACTCCTATATTGTATCAGATAAACATGGGCATACCATCCCATCATAAGCCCAGTTGTAAGTGTCAATAGATAATATATCCATGACCAATCAAAAGGTCTGTAATCATCATCTTGAATAGGATCTAGCAGACTTTCCTTTTTAAAGGGAGCGCTTACATGGAAGGTTTTTTCCTTACTTTTAAGAGTAGTTTTTGTAGCTGTTTTTGGATTGTAAACCTCTAATGAAAATGCTGGAATTGTGAAATTTTTATCGCTAACGATAGCAAATTTTTGTGTAATACTCCCTTTGAAGCCTTCAGGAGTCACATGATAACTTCGTTTAGGTTTTTCTCTAAAAATATCGACATTGGCGATATTCAACTCAAAAGCCTTATAAGCATCAAGATTACCAAGGCCTTCAAAAGTAATGTTTACATGTAAGGGCTCATAACTACTGAGTTCTTCTTTATCCATGCTTACATGTAAGGAAAAATCACCTACCAATGCAGCCGATACAGCCCTTACATGTAAGGTGGCGAGAGGCAAATTATCTTCGACTTCTTCAAACTGATAGTATTCAACATTATCACGTCCTATAACCGCATTTTCTACCTGCTCACGCGAGGTTTTTCGCAGTTTTGCCTTAAGAGAGACCGCAATCTCTCCACTGTGTTTAGCAAAAATGAGATATTGAAAATGGTTTTGACGGTTATCATTGATAATATTTTCTCTACTTTTATACATCACGATACTATAATCATCATGCTCTTTAGGTATCTCTATATCTATGCTTGTTCCATAGGCTTCACCCTCAAAAAAACATGTATAACTCAGTAGTGTTGCCTCACCTACAACTAGATCAAGCTTACTCACCTCAAGTTCCCAGCGATGCGAAGCGTTCAAAAGAAGCGGTAAGAGTAAAAATAGCAGATATTTACCAAGGTTTTGTCTCATAAATACTCCTTTGGTTTATCAGTTCATACTGTTTAGAACTCAGTTTAGTTCTCGCTTTTGAGAAACTGAGTTTCGGATCACTTTTAGTTTCTTTACCCTCATCACCGCCACCGTGAGCATCAGCAGAAACATCCATATTTGAGCCTCCAACTTGCTTCTTTTTCTCTGACTCAGAGTTTTTTGCACTGTTATCTTGCGCGCGCTTTCTCCCTTTTTGTCGTCCTGTTATCAGGTGATCTTGCTCTTGTGCGAACACAAGCGCTAAAAGATTTTCCCTCGCCTCTAAATCATCTACTAGAGTGAGAGATTTTAGAAACATTAAGCGTGCTTTTTCATATTCTTGGAGGCGGATAAGGCAGTTTCCCATATTAAAAAAGAGATATGACTTAAAAATAGGCTCACTACTTTTGACACTTTGATATAAGTGAAGTGCCTTCTCGTATTCACCCTTATTATAGAGCATATTTGCTTGATTATAATGGAGTCTATTCTCTGCGGCATTAAGCGAAACACCAAAGATAAGCAGTAGTGGAGCGAATCGTTTTACAAGATGCAAAGAGAGTGTCGTAAACGCCAACATCGCAAAAATAATCGCTAAAACGATAAAAATATAAAAGAGTTCTGCGTACTCCATCACCTTTTTTTCACTCTCAAAATCGTGAGTCTGTTTTTGTGCTAAAAGATTGCTTACTTCTCTTACACTCGGTTCACTAAGGTACTCGCCCTGTGTAATATCTGCTAGTGCTTTAATGGCACTATTGGCTCGCGTAACTACAATATTTCCCTCGCTATCTTTCAAAAGTGTCCCATCGGGTTTTGTGATAGTTGCACCTTTCTCACTCGCTAACATCACAATGCTTACATGTAAGCCTTTCTCTTTTGCAAAAAGTGCCTCTTTTTTATACTCTTGTTCACCTCCACCATCACTGAGAACAAGAAGCATAGGGTTTTTAGACTTAGAAATTTTGCGTGCAAGCTTTAGTAGAGGCATAATAGCCGTTCCTTTTGTCATCACCATACGCTCATCGAGCGCTGAAAAAAGATGCAAAAGCAGTTCACTGTCATCACTCAGAGGCGAAAGAATAATAGCATTGCTTGTGAAAGCTATAATCGCAAAACGGTCTTGATGATGCGCTTTGATAAGCTCTATAAGTAATTTTTTTGCATATTCAAGTCGTGTTGGCTTTAAATCATCCGCATACATTGAATAAGAGAGATCAAGCGCGATAATAATATCATCACCCTCTTGCGCAACACTGATAGGCTCTTTTTCAAAAGCAGGACGACTTAAAGCGAGGATAATAGAAATAATGGCGAGAAACAGAGAGAGATTCTTGCGATTAAACAGAACTCTATTGCGATAGTGCAGCAGATAATACCCCAAAGGTAAAAACAACCAAAACCACTCTAAGGACAAAAATATCATAATCGTTGCCCTCTATGAAATAGAAGAAAAAGCGTAGCAAAAGCCAAAAGAAGTGGCAGATAAAAATAGTACTCTTTGACTAGATAGGCACGACTTCTGATAGAGGAGCGCTCTAGTGAATCAATCTGGGCATATACATTACGAAGCTCTTCTATATTTTTAGCTGGAAAAAATTGACCCTCACTCTCTTTTGCGATACGTTTTAAAAGTGCCTTATCATATTCACTCTCTTGTCCGATTCCTATGGTATAGATCTTCACACCCTCCTCTTTTGCAAGCACAACAGCTTCTTTTGCTGAGATACGCCCGCTATTTTGCTCTCCGTCACTGAGTAAGATAATAATCTGCTCTTTGGCTTTTGAATTTTTTAAGGCACGAAGTCCCATTAAAATACCTTCACCTATAGCCGTATTTTGCCCTGCCATACCGTGAGAAAGATAAGAAATCATTTCTGCTACAATCTCTTTTTCATATGTCACAGGTGAAGCAATAAAAGCATAGTCTCCAAAAAGAACTACCCCGATATTATCATTGACACGCTTCAAGATGAACTCCTGAGCAATCTCTTGAACCGCCTCAAAACGACTTTGACGACTTTTGGCATCAAAGCCAGAAGCACTCATCGAACCACTACCATCAAGCGAAAGAACAATATCCACACCATGACGTCTATCAGGATGCGCATTATCAAATAAAACAGGAGAGGCAAGAGCGCCAAGCAAAGCCACAAGAGTGATGATTTTAAGCAAGCATTCTAATTTCAGCCATGGTTTTTTAGGGGAAAAAAGTTGCAAATGCACAAAATATTGCCACTGTATTTTCTCCTTACATGTAAAGAGACACCACAGTAGTGGTATAAGTAACAATAATAGATAAGGATATTCAAAAGTAAACGAACTCATTTAAGATGCAGTGCTAAATCTACACTTTTTATATCATCATTGGGTCTGAAGTGGGCTCTATCTCTTCGTAGTCATTTACTATTTGATCAAATAACTTCTGAGTTTTCTTCACTTTAGCAATATTGGCATCAAAAATATACGCAGATGCAGGAAATGCCTCACTTAACTCTTGATAAATCAAAACGCGTCCATTCATATGTCGTGAAAATTCATCAAAGGCATCTCTGAGATACTCTCTCTTTGTTGTATGGCGAAACATCATCTTCACCATCTTTTTACGCTCTTTAATTGGTAAAGACTCATCGATAGCTTCTGCCACACGCTTAATATCTAAACGAGAGAGATAGACACCGCATTTAGAAGGTGCAAGTAACTTATCTGTCAAGTCATCCACAAAACCAGGAACTGGCTCCTCATCAGCTGGATCACCTAAATCTTGATTTTCATGTTCATTTTGTTGTTCAGGGTCTATATTGCACTCTTCGCGTACAAATTTATCAAATTCAGCTTTTAAGTCTGAAATATCATCAGTATTCATTTTTATACTCCTTAGTAATTATTGCGTAGGCTGTCTTACTTAAATCTTCTAGCATCATCTCATAGTCTATATACTCAAGACAAGAGGCTTGCGTGAGAGATTTTAAATTTGTTGTATCGTTTACATGTAAGCTTATCACACAAGCTGGAAATGCTTTAATCATAGAAAAATCTTCTAAGTCAGAGGCATTAATGAGGATATCAAAAGATGACAAATCTATACTCATATCATCAGATATACGGTTAATGTCTATCTCTACACCAACAGACTCACTTAGTTTCATTAACTCTTCTATATATGGGTCAAAAAAAGCACATTTACACTCTCTAAGATCTAAAGCTAGGGCGTAAGCCAAAGGTGTTGTACCGATAATAGCAACTCTCTTTACATGTAAGGCTCTAAGCTTCTCTTTGATAGCGATTGGAGTAATCCTTAATGGCTTCAATAGAGCATTATCCACCCTTACAAAATCACAAAATCCAGTTTTTCTCACAAAATCACTGCTCTCATCTAAAAGCTCTATAACATTTTGGCGATACTCTTGAGCAATCATTGCTCCATTAACATGAGATTTTTTCATATTGCTTAGTGTAAAGAAAAAATCATCTTCTCGAATATTCATCGGAATCATCATCATATTTATACCATCAGCCTTAAAGAGACGATTCAAACTTACGCTCATTCTATTTTGCTGTGCATACTCTGAAATAAAACCATACAGTTTTGTTGCATTACCTATCGTATTAGCACTATTCATCATCTTCTATTCCCCATAATTCTCTTGCTTCTTCCTCTTCTATTGTACAACGCCTACAGATTTTCTCACCTTTAAGTGAAGTAAAAATTCCACCACATTCATGACAATTTCGTACATTAAACGCAACTAATCTCTGCACTGATGGCTCAAACAACTCTTTAAGATTATATGAACTTGAAAGTGTTAGCGAATGAGGTTCACAGACATCATGACAGAGATGACACTTTATACACATAAAAGGATCAAAGTCTATCTTTGAGTTTCTTAAATCTGAGCTAAGTGCACCTGTAGGGCAGATACGATAACACATTTGACATGCTGTACAAGTCTCTTTATTAAAAATCTTTTGAGAAGTAAAACTAAGAGATTCACCCTCGACAACATGGTACTGCGAAGGTTTTTGCACTCTTTTTAATGCAGTAAAAAGAAGCTTACGCTTGTCACCAAGCTCTTTTTCTCGCAAGGTAGCAATCTGCGCTGATGATAAGAAATTTTCTACAAAATCATCTGTCGCGATTTCTACGGAGCGTTCAAACTGTGCTTTAGCATCTGCTACATTTTCTAAGTTGATTGCCTTAAAGAAGGAGCGACGATTGTTTTCATTATCCTCAGTTTCATCACTATTTTCAAAAGAGACATTTTTCATGACAACACGCGCTTCTTGCTGTGTTGCTTCTAAAACATAATTAGCCTCTTCAACATGTGCTTCAATAAGCGGCTTACATGATGAAGCAATTTCACATCCTTCACAATGTCCCATATCAAATATAATGCCATTTTTAAGCGAACTAAGTGCGATAATGTACTCTACATGTAAGAGACTCAAACATGGTACATTTTTACGGCAAGAGACTAAAGTTTCACTCTTTGAAGCAAACTCAAAAAAGAAATTAGAAATAGTAAAATCATCTAACTCTAAAGCTTCTGTAGGACAAACACCAACACAAGCGCCACATCCAACACATAAAGAGAGATTGATAGCAGGAAGCTTTTCACTCTCAATAGCGATTGCAGGTGTAGGACAAGCACTCAAACAACTATCGCAGGTGCTAAATTTACTTAAAGCACGAACACATTTTCCTGCATCAAGAGTCAAACCTGCCATTATTCTAAAGAAGTGCCACTGCTAAGATACTCATTATCTGAGAGAAGAAACTCTATCGCCATATCTGCAGTATCCGCATAGAGTGGCGTGCGCGACTCATACTTGACATTTAGGAGATACATCGGTGCCCACTGCAATAGATGCTTGTTTAAAAAGTCTTTTTGAACAGTTTTTAGCTCATATGCTGCCTCAGCATCATTATCTTCTTCTGCTTTTATCTGTGCCTCACAAAGATGATGCATAAATTCCAACTCTACACCTATATGATCAGTTGAGACAACACGCGCCTCTGCAAAATCAACCATAAAGTTATAAGCACTATAAGTATCAGTCACGGGATTTGCACCACCTGTCTCAATCATCTGATCATCTCTGACATAAAAAGTTTCATAAGGGATAAGATGTAAAATAGATATATTAATAAAATCAGGATTAAGATGTTCTTCTAAAAGAACACTATTTTCTAAAATATTAAGAGCTTCCCAGTTTTTCAGATTTGGTAGAAAATCAAGAATTGTCTCATCATCTTTGATGGTTTGAAGCATCTCAGTATCGAGTTCTTGTATTAATATTCTAGAAAGAAGTGCGTAAATATTGCTACGTGCTTGTAAGTTTTGCATAATGTATTATGTCCTAAATTTATGTGATTTATGATTGTAACCAAGCAGGCTGAAAACCTGCTTGTTTAGTAAGTGAATTAATCTCTGATATCAACACGGTACGCTTTTTCTGAAAGCGGAACCCATGGACGTTTGATATGTGGAGGACGACGGAATTCAGAGTCGCCATCTAAAGGACGCGTTAATTCATCCCTCCAAGCTTGATACACTTTGAAGTTATTATCATAGTTTACTTGGATATCACCAATTTTATCACCTTTTTGAGCAGGCTCTAAGATGACTTTTTGGTGCCAACAGTGCATACCTGATATTGGGTCTGGGTGTGTTGCGGCTACAGCATTTTGCCATGAACCACTAAGTCCATCCCACCAGATATTATCACTATCTTTATTGTACTCAGCAAAACGTTTTGAGTGGAAAGGTTTAAGTCCCTCAATGTAAGTAAACTTGCCTTCTTTTCCATCCATCTGAATTTCAGCAGTTGGAATACCAAAGCTGTTATTACCAGAGATGCCATCATAATCTTCGATTTTAATTTGAGCACCCTCTTGACCAACATTTCTAGGTGATTCGTTCATAAAATCTTTATCATTCATATCTCTTGGAGCGATAGTACCATTAACCTTACCATCACTTACGCCATTAGGAATACTAATAGCATTTTTAAGTTTCCAGCGTCCACCATGATGTGAACAAGCTAATGTACCTGGCAAGATTCCCTCAGTAGGAATAGCCATTGCTACAAAATAACCACTTTCTAAGCCAGAAACACTATCAACAATACGCACACGAATTGCATCACCACGTTTGAAATTTTGGCGCTGTGCATCTTTTGTAGAGATCCATACAGGGTCATGATTTTGTGAAATCTCCATCAAATGCTTAGAATTACCTGAGCGTGTGTGGATATTATATGGAAGACGGAAAACTGTATTAAGTGCATATGAGTTCTCTTCTTTCATGTAACTGTGATTAACATGTGACACGATATGTGGCATTCTCTTCTTCTCTTCATCTGTTCGAGGATAGAATGGGATAGCGTATTCTGGCCATTTCCACTCTTGTGCAAACCATTCTGAAAAGAAATCAAGTTTTTTATCTAAGGTTGCAAAACCTTCCATCATTTTACCATCTACTTCAATAGCAACTGGTTTTTTATCATCTTTATACTTCCAACCATTATGATGATCTTTTGCATAAATAACACCTGTATCACTATCCATGCTAAGATCATGCTTAGGATATTTGTGGCCATGAGATACAAGATTGCGTCCATCAAATTTAACGCCACGCTCTTGTGCGCTATAGATATTGTTTTCTTCCATCCATGCACCATGATCACGCATATATTCATATACAGGATACTCAGAATTTTTATAGCGTGAGTCAGATGTAGCAGTTTTGTAAAGATTTGGTAAGTTATCACCAAATGCTGCGTCATACCACTCAGCAATAGTAACAGGCTTACCAGGGTGGCGTTTTGATTCCCACATCTTTTTAACCCCTAAAGAACCATCAGAGTCAATATAGTTCACACACATATCAAACCAAAACTCATTCTCTTCCCACACTTCACCAAGACCCGCTTTAATATGTGCTTCAAGAGTAGCACGGTTTGGATTATTTGGTCTCCATCCTGCTTTTTCTAGTGCAACACGCATAACAGGTTGACGGAATGATGTCCAACGTGCTGGTCTTGTCGCTTCTGAGTGTTGGTCATGACGCTCACCAGCAAGGCCAACAGGAAGAACATAATCAACATGCCAGTTTGTTTCAGACCAAGTTGGTGAAAGATTAAAGGTGAGTTCCATTTTTTTCTCATCTTTAAGAACCTCTAACCATCTAAAACCATCTGGATTAATCCACACAGGATTATACATACGTGGAATCCATACTGCCAATTTTTGAGGCACATTGAGTCCGCGCTTAATCCATTTCTCTTGCCACTGGGTATCAGTTAAGAGGTGAGGGAGTAAAAAGGACATCTCGTATGTTGAAAGAGGCCATTCAGGTGGCCATGCAAGTTCATTCCACACATCAACTTTAGGAATATCAGAACCACGCTTTCCTTGTCCAACAGTAGAGCTTCCACCCTTACCAGCAACAGAGATTACATGCCAATGATGAAAGAATGTACCACCAACAGTACCAATAGAACCACGCAATGCAATAGGAAGATACCCAGCACGCCCACTCATCCAACCACCACGGTTGCCAGCAGCAGCTGCACGCCAGAAGTATGATGATATAGAATCACCAGCCCAGATGAACATATCATAAAGCTGCTCTAATTTATGAGCAGGTACATGCGTCTCTTTCACTGTATATTCTAGTGTATAAGATGAATAAAGTTCAGTTATCATTGCTATAAATGATTCAAAATCTCTCTTTTGAGGAACTTTAGAGATATAACCTTTCTCTACCATGAAATTGAGATATTTCTCATTTTTCATCATAACTTCCCAGTTCATCCAACGGCGAACAAAGTTTTTATCTACCCTACCTTCTTGTAAAATTCTATTGGTTAAATAGAGGTAGATAGCCGCTTCAGTTCCTGGCCACGCTGCAATCCAAAGGTCTGCCATACCAGCAGAATTTGACATACGAGGATCCATAACCACAAGTTTTGCACCCTTTTTACGAGCATCAGCAATAAATGAAGCCGATTGTTGAAAATAGTGTCCTGCATCTGCCGCATGAGAAGAGTTTAAAAATACCAACTTAGCATTTGCCCAGTCTGGAGAGCTACGGTCATCATTTGCCCATTGAATAGTAGAAGTACGACCACCTGCAGAACAGATATTAGTATGCGAATTAAATGCATCACTTCCTAGTGTATGCCATACTTTTCCTGTAAATCCATTTTCATTTGGACGACCAACATGAAACATAACAGATTTTTTAGACAGTTCATCACCTTCGCGAAGTGTATCACCCATTTTTTTACCAATGGTTGTCATCGCTTCATCCCAGGTAGTACGAATCCACTTCCCTTCACCACGAGCTGAACCTGGAGCACGCTTAATTGGAAATGCTAAACGATCTGGATCATACATTTGTGATTGTGTTGCATACCCTTTTGCACAGTTACGACCACGAGATCCTGGATGAAGAGGATTTCCCATATACTTTTTAACTGTAAAAGTTTTTTTATCAATCCACGCTGTTAAGCCACATGAAGCTTCACAATTTGAACATGCTGTTGGTACGATAGTGTAATCATTCACTTCAATACCATCAGGATTTTCTTCACTACGGACACCTTTACGGTCTATACCACCACGCTTCCAGTCGTCACCGTCTAACTCTTTAAAATCATCCCACTGCTCAAGAGGCGGATAGAATGAAAGAGAGTCTGGTGTATTAGTGAATTTACTTTCACTTACTGACTCTGCAATTGCGTCAGCAGTAAATACACCCTTTGCAATAGCGACGCCGGCAACGGTAAATGCCGCGCCTTTCATAAATGATCTTCTACTTTCTAAATACATCAAAACCCTTTCTTAACTCATAGGTAACAGTTGAGGAATAATCAACCATACATGTTTTACAATCCATAAGCCTACTAGCGCTAGAATGGCAGCAAGCTGTAAAATACTCTCAGATCTACCAACACGACTCAGCGTAATGAGTAAAATTGGGAGAAGGTATGCCACAAATTGTCCTATCCAAAACATTGTTGCGTATTCACCATTGCCCTTAATATATTCTAATACGGCGCCTACTTCTTCGGCTTTCATTGGGCCAAAAACCAACTCTGATTGATAAATAATAAATGCAGCTAAAGCACTTAAACCAAGAATAACACCCAATGAACTTTTTGCTTCATATGAAAGATTTTTACCAAGTAAAATCATAGTTGCTGATCCTGCAAGAAGAGCCGCAAGCATCATTTGCGCTGTCTCTGTTGGCATCTGCCACAATTCACGAGCGGTTGCTTGAGACATTAAGGCTGCAGTATAAAGTGTTACAGGAATTGCAAGTAAAACTGTCCAAAAAAGAAGCTTATCAAAAGCTGCATCATTCTTTTTCAAGATTTTTCCATACTCTGCACTAAAAAATGCTAAAGCAAAAAGAAGACCTACAAATATTGTAGCCATCCATGCACCTACAGTAATAGCTGAAGTCCAGTGAGGATAGAAAAATATATGCCACATTCTCAGTGGTTGATGTAAGTCTGCCAAGGTAAATAACAAGAATATATGGATAAATACAATCGCTACTACCGTTGTTGGAAACCTAAGATTCCCAGACTCTGACGGATAATTTTTCAAAAGGTAAAAAAGCATAAAAATAACACCTGTACCGATACTTTTTGCCCACATATTTATCGTTACTAACCATGGCCAAACAATACCTGGGAGACCTACATCTAAAGTTACGACTGCATGCGTCGCTGCGAGTGTTTCATGTACCATTAGTGGTGTCCTCCTACTGGCATTTTAGTAGTCAGCTTATTAAAAAGTGAATAACCTTCTACACGTTCAGATGCTAAAGGGTTCAACTGAACATTACCGCCACCAACATAGTAATGGTGAGGATTTGTCCCTTTTTCAGGCTTGCGCACTTGCACATCGCTATTACTCTGAATATATTTTGAAATATTTGAAATAGGATCATCCAAATCACCAAAAATATTTGCTTCAACAGGACAAGCAACAACACAAGCAGGCATCATTGATGATGCAACACGATGGGCACAATACGTACACTTATCAGCAGTTTGCGTTTCTGGATCAATATAAATTGCTCCATAAGGACATGCCATAACACAACCCGCACAACCGATACAACGCTCTTTGTCAATATTAACAATTCCGTTATCTAAATAGTGCAAGGCACTAACTGGGCAAATACGCTCACATGGCGCATTTTCACAATGATTACAACGCAGTGGTGTGAACGTCCGCTTTGTTTCTGGAAACACCCCTACATCTACATACTTAACACGAAGTCTCCATGTACTTAGTGGCACTTCATTTTCCACTTTACATGCTATCTCACAACCTTTGCAACCCATACATAGGTGCAAATCAACCAGAAAACCTAACTGCATATACTCTCTCCTTCATAGTTTATTATAACTTAGAGTTATAATTATCAAAAATTACCGTTATTAACGTACTTTTTACAACATCTTAGCTGTGCCTATGCTATCTGAAACTCTATTAACTGAAAGTAAAAATAATTACATTTTTGTCACAAAATGTATCACTTGTGTAAAATTAGAAAGTATATTATAAAAGAAGAAAAAGTTATAAAAGAAAATTGTATTTTTCTTTTATAACTAAGATAAATTGAGCTTATTTTAAACGCACTCTCACCGACTGCTCATGTGCTGTTAAGCCTTCTGTGTTTGCCAAAATAGCACAAGACTCACCTATCTCATTTATCCCTTTTTGAGAAAAAGCTATAATAGAAGATTTTTTCATAAAGTTTTCAACACCAAGTGGTGAATAAAACTTAGCAGTTCCACCCGTAGGCAAGGTATGGTTAGGTCCTGCCACATAATCACCTATTGCTTCTGGTGTATTTCGCCCTAAAAAAATTGCTCCAGCATGTTTTATACTAGGCAGTAGCTCCCAGGGATTTTGAGTAACAACCTCAAGGTGCTCTGGTGCAATCTCATTCATTAAACTTAAGGCTTCATCCATATCATTAGTGACTATGATAGCTCCACGCTTTTGAATAGACTTTCGAGCTATCTCCTCGCGTGGCAATTTTTGCAACCAAAGTTCAATCTCTTTTTCTACCTCTTTAGCAAGAGAAAGCGATGGAGTTACTAAAATCGAACTTGCCATCTCATCATGTTCAGCCTGAGAAAGCATATCTATCGCTAAATGGTGGGCATCAGCACTCTCATCTGCTAAAACACCTATCTCACTTGGTCCTGCAATCATGTCTATATTAACTTCACCAAAAACCATTTTTTTCGCTGTTGCTACAAAAATATTACCTGGTCCTGTTATCACATCTACTTTTGGAATACTTTGTGTGCCATATGCCATGGCAGCGATAGCACTCGCTCCACCTACCTTATATACTTCAGTAACACCACACAAATGACAAGCTGCCAAGAGCAAGGCGTTTGGCTCATTTTCTGGTGTTGGTGTCGTCACAACAATCTTTTCAACTCCAGCAACTTGCGCAGGAATCACATTCATCAAGAGCGAACTCGGATAGGCTGCTTTTCCACCTGGTATATAAAGCCCTGCGCTATCAACAGGAGTTACTTTTTGACCTAAAATAGTGCCATTATCTTCTGTATTAAACCAAGATTTTGGCAACTGTTTTTCATGATAAATCCGAATACGATCATAAGCGAGATGCAGTGCCGATTTAAGCTTCTCATCAAGATTCTCATAAGCCTCTTTCATTAAAGCAGTATCAATTTTTAAATCACTATCTTCTTGAGGTTCCCAGTTATCAAATTTTGCTATATGGCGCTTGAGTGCAGAATTCTTCTCACTCTTAATCTCACTGATAATACCGCTAACAATGCCAGATACTTGTTCTATATCTACCTTAGCACGCTCTAATAATTCGCTAAATTTTTCTGAAAATTTCTCATCTTTAGTGTGTACAAAAATCATGCGTCTAAATCCTTACATGTAATATTAGTGCAATTATAGTCAATTACTTTTTAGTTTGATTATTTTCTTGAAACTCATCTACGATAATATCAAGCGCTTCAAGAAAATATGGAACTGGCTGTGCACCCAACATCGGCTGATACATTGGTTCACCCTCTTTTAAAAACCATGTTCCTGGGGTTCCGTCTGTAAAGAGTTCTTCTGGAATGCTACCACGGTTTGTGTACCCTTCAAAACTGACAAAATCATTATTTAATTTTTTTACCACCTCGGGATCACTAAGTGTTCCTGCACGAAAACGCTCGCACCAACCACATCCATCTCTATTAACAACAAGCATAACTGGTTTGTGTAATTTTTTAGCTTTTGCAATTGCACTCTCTAAATCTTTTTCCCATTGAACAGAAGAAGCTGATGCAACTACACTTAAAAACATTAAACTAAGAAAGAATTTTTTTATCATTTTTTTACCTTTTTTAAAATTTCTGCAGCTACTTTCTCAACACTTTTATTTTCTACATCAATAATTATATCTGCGACTTTTTTATACTCTGGAAGCCGAAGCTTATAAAGTTCTTTTGCCTTATTTATCTCTTGAAATAAGGGACGTTTTCTCAACTTTTTTTCTGCTTGAGGATGATTTACAATACGCTTATAAATACCATCAAAAGAGGAGTGAAGCAAGACAACTTTTCCTATTTTATTTAAATTAGAAACCTTGTAGAATCCTCCGCCTGTTGAGATAAGCGTATTGCTTACATTTTTTTCCAACCAAATTGAAACCTGTTTTTCAAGATCACGAAAATACTCTTCACCTTCATACTCAAAAATCTTTTTAATACGACGATTTTCCATGCTTTCAATGATATCATCCGTATCAATAGCAACTATTTCAGACTGCTTTACAATCTCTCTAGCGGTACTGCCTTTACCTACACCCATAAAACCAATTAGTATAATATTTTTCATGCGCTATCATAGCATTTATAAAATAATAATTGAGGCAAATAATGAATATTTTTAATAGCAAAGACACTCCAAGCATAGGAAACGAAACATTTAGTACTCTTTTTGAAAGTAAAAATCTCAAAATCGAACATATACAATCAAATACTTTTCATAATGGGCAATGGTACGAGCAAGCAGAAATCGAGTGGGTATTTTTAGCAAAAGGTGAGGCTCAAATTGAATTTGAAACTCATATAAAAACGCTTACTACTGGGGACTATCTTCTTATAAAAGCTCATCAACGTCATCGAGTTCTCTCAACTTCTACTGATGCACACTGGATTGCTTTACATGTAAAGAGTTAGATTTCTAAAGATGCCCTTAATTATTTTACCGTAATTATATCTCCTTTTTTAGGTGCAGATGTCATTTTTCCTCCATTTACAAAATGTATAGCAATAGTTTTGGAGCGTCTCATATTATATGGGTTCACCATTGAGACACTAAAATGCAGATGAGCTCCACTTGTATAGCCAGTATTTCCAGAATATGCTATCAATTCCCCTGCTCTCACTGTTTGCCCTACAAGAGGCACAACTCCATCTTTTTTAAGATGATAATATTTTGCTAGTGTTTTATCAGCGTGCTCAATGATAAGATAGTTTGCATACTTACTATAACTTTTATCAAATTTTCCACGACTATTAGACTCTTGAAGTGAGACTACCTCTCCTCCACGCGATGCATAAATTGGTGTACCTATCTTGACCGCAAAATCTATGGCATTTTTTCCACGATGTGAAGTCTTTCCATTAAAACCTTGAGAAACATAGATTTTAGCACCTTTTGCAAAAGGAAAACGATAGAGCACATCACTATGTTTTGCCCAAGCAGAACCCATAATCCAAGAAAAATGTGACTTAAATTTCATACTTTTACGAGAGTCTCTTATGCTTACATGTAAGACTTTTTGAAGACTTTTAGCTGGGAGCTCAAAAGAGTAAGGAAGTTTTTTATCTACTATGATATTGTGCATATTTGTAAGATTTAGCGTCACTGTAACTCTAAAGGCATTAAAATTTTCAGCTATAAAGTCATAGCCATTAGAAGTTTTTTGTGTACTGACAAGAACATTTCTGCGCTTTGATGGTGCTGTCATCTTGCGAATTTTATCAGCTTCTTTTTTGGCTAAAACCGCGATATACTCTTCATACTTTGAGTACTCCTGCACATATATACGACGACTCTCTTTCTCCATAGAAGCGTCTTCTATCATATTTTCACCATAGGCGACTTTTTTTCGCTTACGATTTTTTTGATAATAGGCTAAAACTTCTTTTTCAAGTGAACTGTTTTTTGCTAAACCCACACTTAAAAGTTGTGTAAATTTTTCATAATCATCTCTAGCTATACTTTTACGAATTGCTTTAGAGTGGCAATAGTGGATTTTTTCATATAGAGCCTCACAATGGCGCAAAGATTGGAGATATTCTCTCTTTTTTTCAAGATTAAAGCCTATTTTAAAGGCATCATCAACACAAATTTTGAAATTTTGCAGCTCATCTTTATGCTCAAAATCATCAATAGTCTCTAAAATTTCGCTATCTTTTTGCTTTTGCGCAAGCTCTTTGGCTAATTCAGCATAAACCGTAGCAAATGGGTTTGCAAAAAGTGTTACATGTAAGAAAAAAAATAGAATAAAAAGTTTAATGCAAGCTCCCTTGAGTTCAACAAAACATAATAGCAAAAATCTTATAATGACATTATTATAATCAAGGGGATGAGCCATGTCACAGAAAATTTTAGATTTAGTAAACCCAGGTGTTTTATCAGGTGAAGATGTTTTTAAAGTATATACAGCAGCTAAAGAGGCTGGATTTGCACTACCTGCTGTCAATGTTGTCAATACCGACTCCATTAATGGTGTACTAGAAGCGGCCAAGAATGTTAATTCTCCTGTCATTATCCAATTTTCAAATGGAGGCGCATCTTTTTATGCAGGCAAAGGCTTGAGCAATGAAGACAAACAAGCTGCTATCGCTGGTGCAATTGCTGGAGCGATGCATGTGCATCAGATGGCAGAGCTTTATGGAATCCCTGTTATCTTACACACAGACCACGCTGCACGCAAGCTTTTACCTTGGATTGATGCTCTTCTTGATGCTGGAGAAGAGTTTTATGAAGCCTATGGAAAACCACTTTTTAGCTCTCATATGCTTGACCTCTCAGAAGAGCCTATGGAAGAAAATGTCGGTACATGTAAAAATTATTTAGAGCGTATGGCTAAGATTGATATGAGTATCGAAATCGAACTTGGTGTTACAGGCGGAGAAGAAGACGGTGTTGATAATACAAATGTCGATAACGCCCTACTCTATACACAACCTGAAGAAGTTTCGTATGCGTATGAAGAACTTTCAAAAATCAGTCCTCATTTCACAATAGCCGCTTCATTTGGAAATGTTCATGGTGTCTATAAGCCTGGAAATGTTGTCTTAACACCAAGTATTTTAGATAATTCTCAAAAATTTATAGCAAAAAATTTCTCTACTGAAAGTGACAAACCTGTAAACTTTGTTTTCCATGGTGGGTCTGGTTCAACTCTTGAAGAGATTCGTGAGGGTATTAGCTATGGTGTTATCAAGATGAATATCGATACTGATACGCAGTGGGCTACTTGGAATGGTGTCAAAGGTTTTGTAGAGGAGTATTTAGATTATCTTCAAGCTCAAATCGGAAACCCCGAGGGCGATGATAAACCAAATAAAAAGTACTATGATCCACGAAAATGGCTACGCGCTGGACAAGAAGGTCTTGTAAAGCGTGTTAGCGAAGCATTTACAGATCTGAATGCGCTTGATAGAAACTAAATAAAAATTAAATTGCCATGTCACTGCGTTCCTCGCAGTGACTATCATTAGGGGTACTTAATTCAAGAGTATCTTCTTTCGGTTCTCCAAGAAAAAATCCTTGAGAGCGATCGATTTCAAGCTCTTTTATATGATTTAAGATAGCTTGGTTATGAACAAATTCTGCCACCGTTTTAATCTGGAGCTTTCTTGCAAAGTCCAAGATTGTCTGCACAATAATTCTTGCATTGGCATCACTATCTATATTTTTAATCAAAGAACCGTCAATCTTGATAAAATCAACATGAAGTTTAAGTAGATGCTCGTAGTTAGAGTAACCTGATCCAAAATCATCAATAGCTATTTTACATCCCATGCCATGCATCTTATGAATAAAGCTAGCAATTTCTTCATAATTTTCTATACCTTCAGACTCTAATATTTCAAAGATTATTCTATCTTCTACCTTGTAGTGTCTTATCTGTTCTTGTATATATGTAGTGATTTCTAAATTTGTCATATCTTTAAATGAGAGGTTAATAGAAAATGATGTTGAAAGTGTGGAAAAATGCTGACAACTTTTTTGAATCATTATTTTTGTAAGCTCAGGATAAAGTCGTGTTTTTTTAGCAATTTCTAAAAATTTCACAGGTTTTATTATTGTACCGTCTCTCTCTTTTAGACGCATTAGGCATTCATAACTAACAATTTTTCCTGAATTATTATCAAAAATAGGCTGATAAAAAGGAATAATACTCTTATATGTTATTGCATTTTTAATTTTTGTTGCCCAATCAAGATTTTCTTTATACTCTTGTCTGATGGAGTACTTTTCATCATATAAAAGATAAGATTTCTTTTTTTGTCTCGCTTTTTTAAGTGCCATATTTGCTTTTTCAAAAGCACTATCCATCTGGAGTGTTGCTCCTATGCTCACGCGTATTCGTACCTCTTGCTCTTCTAAAAGAAAATGCATTTTTTCGATATTTTTTATAAGTTTTATTGCGTGTATTTCTAGCTCTTTAAGAGGAATATCAATATCTAAAAGTATAGAAAACTCATCACTATTTAATCGGTACAATCTCAAATTTGAATACTTATCAAGGTAAGTTTTAAGTCTATTAGAAAATTTAATCAAGAGTCTATCCCCTGCTCGGTGACCAAAAAAATCATTAATCTCTTTAAAATCATCAATATTTATAATCAGTAAGACACCCTTTTGTATTTTATTGATAGATTGTATAAGTGCTTCACGATTAGGAAGATTAGTAAGTCTATCAAAATAGAGTTGGTGGCGAAGCTCTTCTGTCTTCTCATCCACTTTTCTAGCCAAATTTTCATGTATATTTTCTTGCTCTTGTGAATACTTTAAGGTGCGTATCTGCATGGCACTAAAAGCAGAAAATATGAGACCAATTTCATCCAATCTAGTATTATAACAAAGGTGCTTTTTTTTCACTAACGAGTTGTTTAAAAATGATTTGCGTAGAATCTTAAGTGGATACAAGAGGTGTTTTACATAAAATATAAAAATTATTAAAGCAAGAACAGATAGTACAACAATATAGAGACTGAATTGATAATATTTATTAAGATTGTTTTCATATTTTTTATGGAGATTTTTAAATTCTTGTGAGTTATTTAACTTTCTTGGATTTTGTGACTGAATAGATGTAATTTCACTTATAGCCATTACATGTGAAATTTTTGTAGTTTCGACAACTTTTAGATATGCATAAACAACAACACACATCAAAACAATGGTATTCAAAACAGCAATAAAGATAATCTTATTTGCTAGTGAACGTCTAATTTTCTTGATTATTGAATATCTATTCATAGTGATAGTATACCTATATCAAAGATAGTTGTAAAGTGCAAGATAGCTTTGAGAAGCATCTGTTTTACTTATGTGTTTCATAATGACTCCTTAGGAATTTGATTTAAACAATTCAATTCCTTATGTCGATTTAGATATAATTGTTTAAATTTTTTATAAAGGTTTTTTGTGATGAATCAAGAGATATTGAATTTTATTGAATCTCTACCTCCTCTGCCTGATAGTATCATTAAGCTGAATGCTGTTCGTGCTCAAAACGAGTACAAGACATCTGAAGTCGTTGATGTTATCAAAACTGACCCAAACTTAAGTGTAAAAGTTTTAAAATATCTTAACTCATCAGCATTTCCACTAAAAAATCATGTCTCTGATATACACCAAGCTATTATGTTATTGGGTGAAGAGATTGTTGTAGCCCTTGCTTTTATTGAAGCTACAAAAACACTTTTTACATTTGACTTATCTCCCTATACAATGAATGAAACAGACTTCTATCATCGTGCAAATGCACAGCTTGTTATGATGTCACATTGGAGTAAAAAAGTTCAATACCGTCATAAAAAGCTCCTTCCCTCTGCCATTTTTCTATCAGATTTTGGAAAGCTTATCCTCAGTCAGATAATTATTAAAAAAAATAATACTCAGCTTATGCAAGAGAAGATAGAGATAGGAATATCACTTGATATCGCAGAAAAAGAGTGTTCTGGATATACATCATCTTTCATAAGTGCTTCAATGCTACGCCATTGGAAATTTGACTCTCAATTAACTGATCTTATAGAGTTTAGTGATGAACCGATATTAATAGATGAAAGTTTACGAAAAGAGGCAACGATGATGCAATCAGTCAAAAGCAGTATCTCACTGCAAGGTGAAATGATAAATAATGACTCTTTTCAAGACCTGCTTTTACAAAGCTACAATCTTTCGCGCAGTGATTACAATGAAAGCTGGAATGAAGCAAAAAAATGGCTTGAAAGCAATTGACAAAGATTGCAAGCGAATAGGATTTGCTACAACTGTCATCGAGAACGAATGTGAAGCAATCAAAAAAGCAAACCTTTAATCGCCTTATATGAAGCCACAGTAGCGATCATCCACAAACCCAACATTCCAGACAAACCTATCATCATCATAAAACTAGGATCTGTAAATACTATCATCGCAGTAATAAATCCCGATACAAAAGGCGCGGTTGCCAAGAGAAAAAGAACTCTTTTTATCTTTTTTTCTTGTTTTGTATTCATCTCATCCCTTTAAATTTATAGCGTTGCAACATCGTCTCATTTCCACTTACACCTCCGCTATGAACATAAAGAAAATCTCCATCAAACTGCTCGATATTTTCTAAAAATGCAAGCCACATTTTTGGCGCATAAAGAAGGTCAAATTCTACACCACTCTCTTTAAGTTCTTGATATATTTGATAATACTCTTTATAAGGTTTAGCGAAGCGATATTTTTTTTCTGTATTGATTACATGTAAGTTTTCAGAAATCTCACCTAAGGCTTTCATCTCTGTGCGCAAGTATTCGCTCTCTCCTACAACTGGAGTCGTTATAATCTTATAAGTAGGCATACATTTTGCAAGATAATAGGCTGTCGTTCCTGTTCCTGAGGGGGTGATGATATGTAATTTTTCAATCTTTTTTTCTTCTTGCCAGAGACAAATTTCATCTGCCAAAACAGAAATACCCTTTTGCGCTATCTTATCTGCACCACCTTGAGCAATTAAAACTTCATGAGCGTTTACATGTAAAAAAAGTCCTGAAACTATCTTTTCAAATTCATTATGAGCAACTTCGATACTATTCATCCCTAAGCCAAGTGCTTTTTTATAATTGCCCTGTGGATTATTCTTTACATGTAAGGCTATGGGTTTTGAATAATAATCAAATTTCCAGCCTTTTATATTGGCTAGATAAGCGATAGCAAGCATTGCATTTGATTGCGTGCCACCATAAGAGATTATTTTAGAGTATTGCGAAGAGGGAGCCTGAATAAGTGCATAGAGTTTACGAAATTTATTGCCACTGAGTTCATAATGAAGCAACTCATCTCGTTTGATATAAAAATCTCTGCCACGAAAAGAGAGTTTCGTAACAGAAGAAGGAAGCAAGATATTACTTAGCGTAGTTAATCTTTGCAGTTTTTTTCAACTCTTGCATCTTGTTTTTCAAATATGTTTCAAATTTTTGTGCCTTAAGACGCTGATCAAGAAAAGTTGCTACCTCATCATAACTCAAAGTTTTACCCGCTTTTTTATCTTCAAGATAGATGATATGGTATCCAAATTGGCTCTTCACTGGTGTTTTAGTGATAGTTCCTTTTTTCATACTAAATACTGCATCATTAAATGAAGGCACCATCTGACCAGGAGCGAAATATCCTAAATCACCGCCCTTTGGTGCGCTAGGTCCTGTTGATTCTGCTTTTGCAATTTCGATAAATTTCTCTTTGAGTTTATCACCACTAAGATTGCTTAAACGTGCGATGATAGCTTTTGCTTTATCTTCATCTTTAAGCAAGATATGACGCGCATGTGCTTTCTCTTTCTCTACAAATTCAGCTTTATTATTTTTATAATAATCTTTTTTCTCTTTTTCAGTAACAGTGATTTTTGCTGACTGCTCTTCTTGCCATACCTTACCAACAAGTTGCTTTTCAACGCGAGACATAATCATTGCCATCTCTTTTTTATACTTTGGACTATCCATAATGCCACTTTTTTTAGCATCTGCATAAATCAACTCTTGAGAGACCATACCATCAATAATACGAGTACGCAACTCTTTTTGTTGTTCTGCAGGAAGTGTAGAGAAGCGACCTTGTGTTCCTTCCATAAGTACACGGTTCACCTCTTCTGAGTCAATATTTGTACCATTTACAGTAACGATAGTTGAGCCAAAAGCTACAGATGTGATAACAGCAGCTGCTGCAAAAGATTTTAAAACTAAGTTCATTATAATCCTTGTAAAGTTTAAGTGGACGAATTATAAATGGCTATATCAAACAGATAACTAACAAAGCGAAGTTTTAGATCTTTTTTCGCTTCATTTGTAAAAAACGCTCAATTGTTTCAAGCAGATACTCTTTATTGATTGGTTTTGGAATGTGTCCATCAAGTCCTGCTTTCATAATACGCTCTTCATCACCAGAGAGTGCATGTGCTGTTAAGGCTATAGCTGGCGTAAATGGTCGTTTATCAAATTTATTGACCTCTTTGATAAGGCGGTTAGCAGTGACACCATCCATAATTGGCATATCAATATCCATCAAGACTATGTCAAACTCTTCTTTGAGATAATGATCAACCGCAATTTGACCATTTTTAGCAGTAACGACTTTATAATTTTCTTGTGTTAGGATAGTTTCAAGAAGTTTAAGGTTGATACTATTATCTTCTGCAACCAAGATTTTCACATCATGGAATTCTTTATCAGAAGATTTTTTCATTCTCGAATAAATATACTCTTTTGGCATTTTTCCCCAAAGAACTGCGAGCGTACGATGAAGACTCAGTGGTAAAAGAGGAAAACTTATAGTTGCATCAAAATCATCACAATGCTCATCAAATTTTTCTCTATCACTCTCTCTAAAAACAGGCACAAGTTTCAATTTTGCAAAAGAACTTCTCAGTGTTGCTATACGCCTAGGAGTAATACGATCAGTGACAATAAACAAGATATCAACATCTTTCAATACTGGAGTTGCCAGACCATCAATCTCAATAGATTTCACATCAAAAAGATCAAAATAATTACGCAATAATTTTGCCTGAACCGCAGTGCGAGGATCTTCTGCCCAGATTGCGCAAGAGCTTCCTACTACAAATTCGAAAGAGCCCTCTTGAACAATAGAGTTTCTTATTGTAAATGAAAAACGGCTTCCCTTATTAATCTCACTATTTAACTTTAATTTTGAATCCATCAATGCTAATAGTTTGTGAGAAAGACTTAGTCCTATGCCTAAACCATTTATCCCACGCTCACGATTTTCCCAAGCAGAAGCAAAGGGACGCAACAAAGTTCTCACGCGATTATCAGATATACCAGGCCCCGTATCATTAACAACAAATTCTATCTCTGCATTTTTATTCTTATGTGATCGTAGTTTAATCTCCACATAAACATTACCACCTTCTGGGGTAAATTTAAGTGCATTATCTATTAAACTTGAGACTACCGTCTTAATCTTCATCTTATCACCCATAAGTAATTTTGGAAGATGTGGATCAATAAGCATCATCAACTGAATATCTTTAGCATTCGCATAATCAGCAAAATTTTCTGCTATCTGCTCAAACTCTTTGAGAGGGTTATACTCTTTTAAACTAAGCTTTATAAGACCGCTTTCTAGCTCCATCAATTGCAATAAATTTGCTACATTTTGCATCATGGAAGAGGTGCTTTTTTCTATCATACCTAGATATTCATTTTGCTCTTGGTTTAGAGCCGTATTTTCAAGTAAGTCAGAGTAACCAACAATCGCATTTATAGGTGTACGAAACTCATGTGAAATACTATGAAGAAACTTCTGTTTAAATGACTCAAAATAGTGTTGTGCCTGTTTTGCTCTATCTAAAATTGTAGTATCTCGCAAAACAGCAATAAAATAAGAGTATCCATCTATACGGTTATGTTCCATCTCTAAGGTGTATATTTTGAGCGCTGTTTGTGGTAGATTTATCTTTACTTTCTGCTCACCAAGGGCACAAACTTTCTCGCACCAACCCTCAGTTTTAGAGTGAAAATAGGGCTTTTCATCCACAAAACTATCATTGAGTTGCGTAGTTTTATTTAAGAGTTCTTCGAGATTTTTCACTCCATAAAGCTCTAAAGTTGCACTGTTACAAGCCACTATTCTCTCATATTCATTTAGATATATAAGCGGATTTTTCTCAAGATTTGAGAAAGAGAGCAGTAGTGAAAAGTGAGTTTTTGTAGATTTTTGAAATTTTGTTGTGTAGTGCATCTTTTATGCTCCTATATCTAAGTATTTGTTGAGTATATATACAAGCATCTCTCGTCTGAGAGGTTTTGCTATATAGTCATCTAAACCTTCATTAAGCAGACGTTCCCTATCACCTTGCATGGCTAAGGCTGTTAAAGCCACAATGGGTACAGAGGACTCTTTTTGATACTCTTTTATCTCTTTTGTTGCTACTATACCATTTTTCACAGGCATATCTATATCCATAAATATAAGATCAAAACTCTCTTGCTTTACTTTATCTATAGCATCTTGTCCGTTATCAGCAACACTTACATGTAATCCATACTCTTGGAGCATTAAGCGCATCAAATTTTGATTGATACGGTTATCCTCTGCAACTAAAACAGAATATGCTTGCACTTTTTTATCTATCATAAGCTCAGGTTCGTCACGAGAATCCAAAGAGATAACAAAAGAGAGCTCAGCAGAATTTCCATCCTTACATGTAATGAAAAGTTCACCACCTAAAAGAGAGATCAGTTTACGAATAATGCTTAAATCATCACGAGCAGGATCAGCAATAGTGTTACTAATAGCCATAAAACATTCAAGAACTATATTATCAAGATGGCTCTTCTCACTCTTTTGCATAGAAAAGATAATATCTGCATCCTTATAAGCAATTTCCAAGGCATATTTTAAGAGATAAACAAGGAGCTGTTTTATTTTTTTACTATCACCTTGAAGTGTTTTTGGTAAACTTACATCAATATCACTATAAATCTTAACTTGATGCTCTTTTGCCTTCTGTACAAAAGAGTTTATAAGCGTATCTATTTCAATAAAGGGATGAAAACTATCACTGCTGTTTGAACTTGGAGAGACTTCCATCTCTGCTGTATCAAGAAGTGTTTCAAGATTTACCGTGAGCTCTTGTGCGGCAATGGATACTTGAGAAAGATAAGCTTTTTGTGTGCTGTCAAGCATAGTACGCTCTAACATCTTCACAAACCCAAGAATACCCTGCATTGGCGTTCTAAACTGCATACCAACACTAGAGAGAAAATTCTTTTTCGTATTTTCCGTAGCCACGAGATGAGACTGTATCTGCTGTAACTCTTTAGCCTCTTTTAAAGTGATATAGTAGAGTTTTTTCTTATTATGGACTATAGTTTTCACAAAAATCTGTATATGGATAATATGCTCATCGCTATCTAAAAAGCGGACTCCATAGCCATTAGGATACATCTGCAAAATATAATCAAGCCAATATCTATCATCTTCAGCAGTGATAATGTCATCTTCATCACTAAAAAGAGCTCTTAATGTTTTATGTTTATCTAAAAAGTCATCTAAAGAATTAAAATGAAAAAGGGAAAGGAACTGCTTATTTGCGCCCACACAACCAGCATCATCACTATAAAAGACGATAGCGTCACAGTTAAGATCGAGTAATTTAAAGTAAAACTCTTTATCTATGCTTTGGCGAGCCTCTACTTCTGGTTCTGCGCTGATAATATTCTCAATCCATTTTAGCAACCACACTAGTAATCCTCATCTTTAATTGATTATTGATTACCAATTGTAGCATAAGAGCTTTAATGTTAAAATGCTTTTATGAAAAAAGCAACAAAAAAAGAGATAGAAGCTATAAAAGTAGCTTTTGTTTCACGATACGACAAAGCTGTTACTGAACTCACTTATAAAAATATTTATGAACTAGTCGTTGCTGTTGCTCTCTCGGCACAATGCACTGATAAACGCGTCAATATGCTAACACCTACACTTTTTGAAAAATATCCCGATGTCTATGCACTTGCAAAAGCAGATATTAATGATGTCAAAAAAATCATAAACAGCTGTTCATTTTTCAACAATAAAGCCAAAAATATTATACTTATGGCACAGAGGGTTGTTGATGTTTATGATGGTGAGATTCCCCAAAATGAAAAAGACCTTATCACCCTAGCAGGCGTTGGACAAAAAACAGCGCATGTTGTGATGATAGAATACACAGGGGCTAATTTAATGGCGGTTGATACACATGTGTTTCGCGTAGCACACCGCTTGGGTTTAAGTGATGATGAGACTGCTCTCAAAACAGAAGCAACTTTGGTAAGAAAGTTCAAAACAAACCTCCATCAACTTCATCAAGGCATGGTACTTTTTGGACGCTATATCTGTACTGCTAAAAATCCCAAGTGTGAAAATGAGTGCTTTTTGAGGGAGTTTTGTAAAACAAAAGAGAGCTTTAAAGCGCGATAAATAAGCTCAACTTAAAAGATTAGAAAAATCAACTCCATCTTCTATTGCTTGAGCGCTTAAGTCAAAAACACTCTCTCCTAATCCTGCTTCTTGCCACTCTAAAACTCTTGCATAAATTTGAAAGATAGAGGTTTTTCCTGTTATATCTTCATTTTTTACACTTAATTTGTCAATCTCATCTGAAGGAAAAGGATCTCCATAAAAGCCACCGTTTATTTTTTTCCCGATAACTAGAACACTGTTTCCTCTACCGTGGTCTGTTCCATTATCACCGTTACTTTTGAGCTGGCGACCAAACTCACCACTAATTATAATCACGCTGCCATCATTGATTCCACTATTTAATAATTCAAGCTCACTCTGGAGTGTTGCTAGACCTTTAGCTGCTCCGAACATATCACTATATTTTGCTTCTATCTGCGCACGTTGATGCTTGTGAGAGTCCCAGCCTGTATATTCTAAACTTGCATAACGCATACTTAAAATATCTTGGCTTGCAAAACTATCATAAAGGCTACGAATTTGTCTGCCAAAATATTTTGAGCTTAAAGTATTCTCTCCCTCATAAAGATTAATTATACTTTGAGGCAAAGCTACTGTATCAAGACGTGCTTTAAGCTGATCTCCAAAAAGGCGAAGCTTCTCCTCATGTTTCATAAACTTTTCATAAGGACTTCCCTGATCTATAAGATCCCTTTTAGCACTATAATAGCTGCTCAAAGAGCGACTCAATATTGCCCTTTCATTATACTTGTATCCAGAAGAGCCACTATCTAAATCAGCTTGAGTATCATAGTTGTATAGACCTGCATTTCGGCTATGCGTATTGGAGATAACCACGCTATTATCATGTGCTTTTGCATCAGTAGCGTGAGGACCATTGCAGACAAGGCGTACTCCACTACTTACAGAGACAACATGTGCATTTAAAGCTTTTGCGCCACGCCCTAACCATCCACTCACTTCCACATCATGTGAACCTGTCAAGAGAGAACCACTCTCTAAAATAAGGATTGAATGATGATGGTCCCTGTTTGTTGAAGCGATAGCATTGTTTATGATCGCTACATTTTGCGCATTAATCTCATCTTTAAGCCATTCACAAGATTTTAAAATACCACAATCCACACCACTAATATTAATAGCATCATAATGATCATCAAAATTAGCTTGAAGTGCTTCATTTGTCATTGCTACATCAAAAATAGAAGCTCTCGTCTTCGCGTATTCCAAACCATAGCTACCCTCTTCACTACTAAAAGCAGGAACAATAAGATGGCGAAAATCTGGCCCACCATCAAGACTAATATTTATCACTGTTTTAGGAATAACTTCTGAAGCATATACATTCTCAGAAAAGCTTACTAAAGCTAAGGCTGTAAATGCTGAGAGTTTTATAAAATCACGGCGTTTCATTATCTTCCCTCTTCTAGGTATATATATGGTGTTGTTACGATAAAAGCGATAGCTAAACCAACTCGAGAATCAGCATCACGCCTTAGTTCTATATCACTACTGTCTAAATCCATAAGAGCAATAGAGGCATCATGTAGTAGAGACAAAATGGCATTGTCACTCTCTAATTCAGCTTCCGTATAGACTCGCAAAGGATCATTCTCATCTAAGAATAATGCCAAATCTTTTCCATTTAATAAGGCTATGATATGAGCTCTCTCTAAGACACCATAATGCTTTGCACCATCACCAATAAAGTGATTCCAAAGCCATAATGCCACATCCTCTACCTTATATTTTCCCTCTGAATCTGCTGGAATTTTATCTTTCCAATTCTTCTCCCAAAGCCCTATATCTACACCGTTATCATCTTGATATTTACACTCATAATTTTCATCTTGTTCACAATAATAACTCTTTGTATATGTCCATGGTCTTCTGGTGCTTAAGTTATAATTAATTTGGAAAATATTGGCATTATCAGAGGCTTCCAATCCTGTCTGATGCCCAAAAACATCATGAATTGGAGCAAAAACACGAATCCCTTCCTCTTCTAGTTCCCACCCTGGATAATCAAGCATATACTTATGTTCATCATTATCAACAATCATAAGATTTTCAATACGCATAATACGCTCTATAGAGCTTGCATACTTATAGCGTGTTGGATTATGAAACTCACTTGAAACACTATACGCCCACAAAAATGGAAGCAGAGATTTTTGATTCATCTGCGCCCAACTCTCTTGAATAGTCTCAATCTTTTGGCTAGAGAGATTGTCATCTGCAAAGTGCTGAATAATCATAATAGGCAGATTATCTAAACTCTCTTGATGATTTATCGCCACTGAGGCGATAGCATCAATCTTCGCACTTGCATCAGCACCGCTAATAGTATGCTTTAAAATATCCAAATCACCACTGTAATGTTTTTGAGTACCAAAAACTATTTCGCTATCAGGACCTCCCTCTGCCTCACTTCTCCAATACGCTTGCATATCTGTAAGAGCACGTGCTGTATTTGGAATTGCGGTTAATTCATGATAAGAGTGATCATATTCACCTAAGATTCCAAAAAAGAGTTGATGATACTCTCTTGCGAAATCCTCATTTCCACGAAAAATTCCATCTTCAAAAGTGTTGTAATTGTGTCCATACTGATAAGCAACAGCTGCATTTTTTGCTCCCTGTGCTAAAACTTTTTCATAAGAGAGATTCTGTGCTAATTTGGCAACAATATTGTCATAATGGTGAAGGATAGGTAGAGGATAGATGCCTGCACGCTGGTTTATAGACATATGATAGTTACTCTCAAAAAGTCCTACACGACTCAAAAACGGATTGAGTCCTCGCATCATTACTCCAAGCATCCAAGCGTTTGATGGAGCACTCCATGAATCTATATCAAAGTAGGAACGATACTCTGAATTAAGTGTGTTGTTGGCATCATCACTGCTCCAAAAGCGAGCAAGCGTCTCTAGTGAACTTGTCTGTGGCAATATATTTTGTATTGGTGAGAGATAGTTATTGTGTGCATCAAAAGTCAGCATCTGTACAATTGCATAACGAGGAAGCATGTCTGCCCATGTTTTTATCTGAATGTCACTCGCATGACCACCATAAGCAAATGTATTCAATACTTTTCGTACCGCAGTCTCGTCCCAAACTTCATCACTTATCATTGTAAATGCCAAAGGGCTAAATTCTGTAAAAGTTGCAGGACTTACATGGAAAATAAAATTCCTACTTTGTGCCTGAGAATTTGTAAAAGCGATAAGATTTACCCTACTCTCCCCAGTAGAACTTGCCAAATTAAGTGCTGCGATATTTATCACCCCTGCATCTGTTACATTGAGCTCTATATGCTCACTTGTGTTACTCTCAACATAGTAGTGAACCTTTTGAGAACCACCATATACAATCTCTGATGCGACACTAAATGGCGCAAAATACTCCACTTTTTCTATATCTTCTAAAGGAACTAACTCAAGCGTTAAGAGTGGTACCAATGCCAAACGTTCTGCTTCACTGTCAACATCACTCCCCTCTAAAGAGTCCACAAGATAATTCATCTCTGATAAATTATCTGCAGTAACATCCAAAATACCTGCATTATGATAATCAATTACAGTAGGAGCAGAATTAGTACTACTTTGTGCATATGCAATAATTTTATCCACCGCTAATTGTTCTGGGCTAACATGAGAAGCTAAGATAGCCGCAAGTATCGACACCATATAATCAAGCATCTGCTCTCCTTTAACCCAAATTATGCACTTGAGTTTTCTGATATTTAATCTAAGACTCTAATTATACCATTAGCAAATAAACAGCTTCTTTGGCTACAATTGCAAGATGTTACATGTAATACTTACTCTTATCATCACTCTTTCGCTTTTTAGTGGCTGTGTCAATAAACATGGCATTAGTGAACGTTACTATAATTCATGCCATGAATATTATGACCTTCAGGGGTATTATCATAAAGATTGCGATGAGAATTTAATCGACTTTCATTCCCAAGAGCCTAAGCCAGAGCGTAGCTCTCAAAAAGTTTGGTAATCTACTTTATCGCGATAAAAGTAGCAAAATTCGCCCAGCGAAAAACTACCTCACAGTGGGAAAATCCATTTCGTTTTGCCATCTCGATATTTTCTGCTTCACTGTAAGGGACAAGGACATTTTCTAAGGCTTCACGTTTTTGCATGATTTCGTAGGTGCTGTAGCCTTGCTCTTTTTTGAAGCCATAGTAGATATCTATAAGCTCTTTATTAAGCTTTTTGTCCTCACTTATCACCTTTTCACTAAAGATAAAAGCACCCTCTACATGTAAGGCTTCAGAAATTTTTTGCACTAAGGTTTCTCGTATGAGTGGGCGTATAAACTGGAGTGTATAGTTTGAGATCATCACATCACACTCTTTATACTCATACTCTAAGATATCCCCATGGACTAGCTCTATCTTGGAGTTAAAAACTTCTAACTTCTTCTGTGCTTGCACCAACATAGCTTCTGCATTATCTAAGCCTATAAGCTCTACCTCTTGGTCTAAATCTCTCTCAATATCTAAAAGAAGACTCGCTGTAGAGCAGCCCAAATCGTAAATCCTTGCATTTTTTCCAAGGTACTTGAGAGCCAAAGCCTTGCTCATGGCTTGAGAAGTTTTATAAAAAGGAACAGAGCGCTCTAGCATATCATCAAAGACGGCCGCTACATCTGCGTCAAATTCAAACTGTTTTTCTATTGGTGTTTCAAATACTTTATCTTTCATAAATATATTGTACACTATACTTACATGTAAAGGAATAAAATGGATATAGGCACGATAATGATGATACTGTTTATCATCGCCTTAATCATATCGATGTGGAAGATTTATGTTTTTTTACCAAACAAGGTTTTGGCAGATGATGATACAAATGAGAACTCTATTGCTGAACTTGAAGCTATAATGCTTGCATCTATCACGAAGCCATCTATGAGCAATGAAGAACTTTTTACTGCTATGAAAGAGCATAAAGAGTTTGATGCAGAGCATTATTGGCGTTTTAACCAGAACCGTTTAAACCATCTTTTACACACTTATTTTATGAAAAATGCGGAGATTTCGAGTATAAATGATATATATCAGCTAAATATATCAAAAAAATAACCGATATACTTTACATAGATGTGGTTTTTTAACTATACTTAAAGAAATAAATATGCAAGGAGTATATAATGAAAAAAAGTGGATTTACTCTTATAGAGCTTATCTTTGTGATTGTGATAATTGGTGTGTTGGCGGCTACGGCTATTCCTAAGTTTAATAATTTAAAGACGAATGCAGAAATAAGTAATATGATAAAACCATATGCTGCACTAAATGAGACGGGAAGAGCAACTTATCTTAACGAAACGGATTTAAATGGTAAAACAAATGCTGAAATTGTTTTAGCGGATTTTATCAATGTTAAACCGATTACTTGGGCGATTAATGGAAAAGGTTGGCGTGATTTAGGTGCAAATAGATATATATATTACCTATCAAATGGACAAGGTAATATGGATTTTCGATATGATGGCAGTGGTGTTGTGGAAATTTATACCGCAATTACTGGATCAAAAAAAGCTGATGTTCAAAAATCATTAACAAATCAAATAGGTATGGTTTTTGTAAATGATAGAAACACAACAGTATTTGACTTTAGATTTTAAACTCAATGCATCATAGTTTTCGCCCTGCTTTTACCCTTATAGAACTGATTTTTGTAATCGTTATTATTGGGGTTCTTGCCTCTTTTGCCATTCCTAAGTTTACTGGCTTGAGTGGTAATGCCAAAATATCTGCTGAACTTTCAACTGCTGCTTCTGTGCAAGTGGCTATTGATGCGTGTCATGGCGAGTGGATTATCAATGAAGGAAGTTTTACTTGCGGAGGGTCTATGGCTTCTAGTGACTTAAATAGTGATGGCTATCCAACAACACTAGGAAATGCCGCTAGCCCTCTTGGAGGCATCCTTAAAAATGCTCCAATTGATTGGTCTGTGAGTGGAAACAACTATACAGGTCCTGCTTCTGGGACGAATGGAGTTTCTACATGTAAGGCTGGGAAGCCTTGTATTGGAAAACATTGGGTTTATGATAATCAGCAAGGGACTTTTGCGCTTAATTAGATTGCCGCGTCTCTGTGCTCCTCGCAATGACTAGTTTTTTTGATTGTGCCCCTCGCGATAACTTTTCGATAGATTTAGTATATATTACTACGCTCTATTTTTACTACCTTCCCACTTAAAATCTGATCTCCTGTTAAGATAAAAGTATCTCCTATGCTGAGTTCAACGCTATTATTTGAGATAAAATATGTACTGTATTCACTATCATCATCACCTGTATATGTAATACTACTAATTACGGTAATATCATCACCCTCAGATGTTACAGAAGCTATAAGCTCACTTTCCCATGTTCCACTCAATGAGACAAATTTAGAACTATACTTAAATCGCTCTCGTGAAAATGTTATAGTTCCTAATTGATCTTTTTGCAAGGTAATGCGCGAGTGTGCTACATTATCTTTTGTAAGTAGCATTGAGCCTACATTTATATAAGCATCAGGACGAATTTCATTGCCACAACCTACAAAAAAAGAAGCGGTAATCAGTAAAGGTAAAAGTGTTTTTTTTATCATTTTAAATCTCATTTATTTTATGAATTATCCACATGCCAAAGCCTAGTATTAGAGCTGATATGACTGCGATAGTAACTGTTCCTGCTTCGTGTTCCATGTTTTATCCTACATTCCCATAGCATCAGCCATAGACCACATCGGTAAAAAGATACCCAAGGCTAAGACAAGAACAAATCCTGCAATAGCGGCAATTAAGATAGGCTCTATCATGGATGATACATTATCTATAATATTATCATATTTTGCATTATAATAGTTTGTTATCTTCTCTAACATCGTATTTAATGCTCCTGAATCTTCACCAGCTTTAAGCATCTGCAAAATCATACGCTCAAACATTCCAGACTCTTCAAAACCTTCATGAAGTGATTTACCCTCTTCAATAGATTCAATAATAAGTCCAAACTGCTGCTTCATATAACGATTTTGCACCACACCAACTGCTGCTTTTAAAGCATCAACAATAGGAATTCCTGCATGAATTAAGACATTGAAGATATAGACAAAACGCCCCATCATCGCATAATGTGTCACCTGCCCCACAATATAAATCTTTAGTAAAATTTTATCCGATAAAAGTGCTACCTTTTCATTACGATTATATATATAAAGATAAATACCAAGCATTATAGCCGCTGCTACAATGATATAAGGTCCATAATAAGTCATGGCATGCTCTATCCATAAAAGAAGTCGTGTTGGAAAAGGAAGTTCTGCACTACTGCTTTCAAAAATATCTTTAAATTGAGGCACAACAAAGGTAATAACCACGCTAAAAGCGATAACCATAGCCATTATCGTCATCATAGGATAGCGTGTTGCTTTTTTAAGTTTTACACGGTTATCATGAATAGTTTGAAGAATTTCAGAGAGTTTGTGTATAGATTCAGAGAGCGCTCCTGTCTGTTCTCCTAGATATATCATAGAAATGGAAAGATTACCTAGCTGCTGAGAAAAAGGTCTTACAGATTCAGTAAAACTCTGCCCTCCTTCAATATCATCACGAATAGATTTCATAATAGCAACGAGCATTGTATCTTCTGTCGCTTGAACTACCTCATCTAAACAGATATTTATCGGCATCCCCGCGTCGAGCATAACAGCTAGTTGTCGCAGTAGCGCAACATAATTTTCGATATTTGCACGCTTGTTTTTTATGGGAGAGTTGTATTTCTCTTGAAGCTTTTGAATTTTAAGGCTCAAGGGTTCTGCTATCTCTTTGTATTTTACAGCAACGCCTAGTTCGAGATGTTGAAATTTTTTCATAGCATCAAGGCGGTTATCTGCTTCTACGATAGTATGCTTTTTGTGCCCTCCTCGGCGATACTCTACATCAAAAAACTTCATACTCTACCCGCGTGTTACACGCAAGACCTCCTCAAGTGGTATAAGTCCTGCTAGTACTTTTGTCAATCCATCATGCAACATTGGCGTAAAAAAGCCCTCCTCTTGGGCTAGAGTTGCGATTTCAAATTTATTAGCATTATTGGAAATTGCTTGGGAAATTTTATTGTTAATCTGTAAAATCTCTACTATCATAATCCGTCCACTATAGCCTGTCATATTACATTTGGGACACCCTTTTCCTTTGTGAAAAACAGGATTTTCAGGGAGGTATTCTCGGACTTGTCTTAAAAGGCTTTGGTGAGGTTTATACTCCTGTGTACAGTGAATGCAATTCTTTCGTACAAGACGCTGTGCCACAACAGCTAAGAGTGAATCTGCGATTAAGTACGGTTCTAAACCCATCTGCACCATACGGCTGATAGCACTAGGAGCATCGTTTGTATGGAGCGTGGAAAAAACTAAATGCCCTGTTAAAGAGGCTTGAGCAGCAGCGTTGAGTGTCTCAATATCACGAATCTCCCCCACCATGATAATATCAGGGTCTTGTCTTAGAAAAGATTTCAAGGCATTGGCAAAGCTAAAACCTACCTTTTCATTTACTTGAACTTGTTGCACAAGAGGAAGTTGATACTCTATTGGGTCTTCAACTGTTAAGACCTTATTTGCAAGGCTTTTGATTTCGTTAAGTGCAGCGTAAAGAGTCGTTGTTTTACCACTTCCCGTTGGACCAGTAATGAGAATAATTCCAAAAGGAGATTTGATAATAGATTCAAAGTTTGCAAGATTTTCATCTGCTAAACCAAGGTCATTGAGTTTGAGTAAAATCTTCTGCTGATCAAGGATACGCATAACAATTGACTCACCAAAAAGTGTTGGTGTTGTAGAGAGACGAAAATCATACACTCCATTCTTTATCTCCATCTCAAAACGTCCATCTTGCGCTTTTCTACGCTCTGATATATCAAGATTTCCTAAGATTTTTATACGCGAAGCTAGCGCATTGTAAATCACTAAATCAAAAACAAAGATCTCATGCAAGAGACCATCTACGCGACATCTTACAGAGACTTCATGCGCATCTGGTTCTATATGAATATCACTCGCATTTCTCACAATAGCATCTTGGATAATAAGCCCAATAAGCTTCATAACAGCACTCTCATCACTATCGCTCTTATAGCCATCTTCGGAGATTTCGCGTTTTACTTCTGCTGCAATCGCTTTTGTATTTTGGATAATATCTATACGCTGAAAAATATTGCGTACATCTTCATCAAGCGCGAGAAATAATTTTACAGGTTTAGTGATAACTATACGCTCTAGCGCTTCTAATGCATCATAATTAAGAGGATTTGAGGTTGCTATGTAGATATATTCATCATCTTCTTTTATAGGTATCGCTTCTGCATTCTCCAAAGCAGTAGTAGGATATTTTCCAATAAGCTTAAAATCTAACTCTACCCCATAAATATCAATAAACTCAATACCTAATTGCGCAGAGAGCTCTAGGGCTATCTCTTTGTAAGTAACATACCCCTCTTGGATAAGTACTTCACCTAATTTTTTTGTAAAATTTGACTCTTTTTGAAGTGAAAGCGCATGCATCAACTCATCATTTGTGATAAGTCCTTTTTCTACAAGCAAGTCACCTAAGCGTACATTTTTCTTTATCATTATCGATACCTATGTTTTTCTATTGTGCCATCTTTATGATGGATATCTATTGCCATTTTCTCTTTTTTTGTATAGTCGATATAGAGTGTATATTTAAGCCCCGCATCACTAAAACTGACACATTTTGGCTTTGAACTCTCTAGCGTGAAGTTACCATCACGAAGTCTTACAAAAGATTTACAAATTGGGTGATTGATAACTGGCAAGGCTAAAGTAGAGATATCTGCATCATCTTGTAAAAACTGGATAAGCAGGCGTTTTTGTAGTAAAACAGAACTAAAGATAGTCGCACTTTGGCGTGCTTGTTGAGTAAAAATTAAACGACTTTGAATCATCCCAAGGGTATCAATATAATCTGCTTTTAAACACGCCATTCCTATAATAGTGAGCAGTTTTTCATCTTTCTCATTTTTAGAAAAAAGGTGCTTTCCTATCTGACACGCTTTTTTATACGATTCATAACTGTCTTGCTTATACAATTTACTAAACTCTGTAAATTCACTAGCACATACAAAAGCCATTAGTACAAACAAGCTTATAATATATCGCATCTACTCTCCTTGATTCCATGTCATCAATAACATTTCAGCTTTTTTTGAATTTCTGTTTCCAAGATAGAGTTGGAGTATCTCTTTGGCTTGGTCTTTGTTGCCTCGCGCATATTCTGATTTTGCATACATAATCCACGCTATATCAGACTCTCTGTTAAGCATATTGGCTTTTTTAGCCCAGAGTGAAGATTTTGAAAATTTCTTCTCATCAAAATAGGTCTGTGATATTTTGAGTGCCAAATCGTATTGTGGCTCTTTTTTATACTGTAAAAGGAGGTCTTTCGTACTTACAAGTTTCTTCGTGCTCATTGTAAAAGTACTATTTGTATGTTTTTTCTTTTTCACTTTTGGTGATTTTTTTTCTCTAGGAATAATAATTTTTTTAGCGGGAACTTTTATCTGTTTTTTTGTCTCTTTTGGTGATTTTTTTTCAGCTCTCTTCAAGAGATAACTTTCATCGATAGTGATTTCATAGCCTACATCTTTGCGGATTGGCTTGGGAGCAAGATTCTCTTTTTTGATAGGAATCTCTTTTTTGACAAGAGTCTCTTTTTTAGGAAGCATTTTTTTTTCGATTTTTTTCACTGGAATTACAGAACTTTTTTCCTTTACATGTAATGTAAGAGATGAGGATGTACTCTTAGGATTTAAGGGCTTCAAAAATCCACCAAATTCATAAAACCAAAAACCCGCACCAATAGTTATAAGCAAAAGAGCTAGCACGCCTATCTTTTGAAGCATTTTTTTACGCTTATATGCCTTGCATCGTTTTAGAAGTGATTCAAAATCATTATGCATCTATACACCCTAAATCTATAGCTGCCATACTCACTATGCACTCATTTGGTTTGACATACGCCTTAAGAGCATTTATTTTTGCATAATCCATTAAAGCGAAGATGGTTTTTAGCATCTGCTTAAGCATTCTGAAATTTCCTGCGCTATAACTCTCTATACGATGGAGCTCTTTTTCTTTAAAAAGTTCAGCTAAATTGCCAAGATTATGGCGTAAAAGTTGTGATTCAAGAAAATGTTTCAATTCCCCTGACTCCAAGAGTCCCATAGTAACAACACGATGATCTCGTGATGCAAAGTGTGGTTTTTTTACAATCGCTTCGCCCTCTTGTTTGTGCATAGAGAGAACAAAATTAAAAACTTTTGTATCTGAAAGAACACGGATATATTCTAAAACATTTTCACTCAAAAGTTGTGCTTCATCTATAAGAATAACATGCTCACTCTCTTTATAAAGTGTTACTGCTCGCTCTTTGAGCTCACTTAAGCAGAGATGAGAGCTATTGACTACATCACTCAAAAGAAATTGTAAAAAAGATTCTGGACTTGAGAAAGGTTCTGAGCTTATAAGAACTTTATGTGTTGCAAAAAGCTCCTCTTTGATAAGATGAAGCATATAGGTTTTACCAACCCCTGGGTCTCCTAAAAGAAAAGTGAGAGATACCTCTTTGTTTCGTATGATTTTTAGCAGCGTATTTTTCGCAAACTCTGCGCTGATACTTTCAAAATAGTCATCTTTTTCAAAACTACTTTCAAAAACTTTGGACGCCTCCTCAAAACTACTCATTCTATCTCACCAAAAAGATATTTTTCAGCAGAATCTATAGAGAGAAATTCACTGTTTTTTACAATCTTAGGAGTCACCACAATAATAAGTTCAACTCGTTCTGTCTCAACTCCAGTATGTTTAAAGAGTCCACCTATAAGAGGGATAGAACCAAGCAGAGGTACAGAGGAATTCTCTTTAAACTTACGAGAGGAGATTAAACCGCCAATAACAACACGACTTCCATCTTTTGCTTTGACGATAGAAGAGAGTTGTTTTATCTTGATATCGGGAGGCATAGTTCTTACTCCATCTTCTCCCGTGGTGCTTTGGGTGCTTAAGTCAAGTCCTTCATCTTGGTTAAGCTGTTCACTCACTACTGGATTGATGCGTAAGATTATAAAACCATCATCTGTTATCTCTGGAACGATATTTAAGGTTAAGCCGATAAATACGGAGCTCATCACATAAGTATTGGTTGTTGATGAACCTACATTTGTAGCACTCACACTGCCACTTTCATAGCGATAATTTATCTGATTACCTACATTTATCACGGCAGGTTGATTGTTGAGAGTTAAAATCTTTGGAGTTGAGAGGACATCAACATTTCCATAACGATTTAAAAAATCAATAAGTCCATCCATAGAAAATTGATAATTAAAAGAGTAGCTTGGCGCATTAAAAGAGCCGTATTGGTCTCCTGAGATAGAGTTACCAAATTTTCCACCAAGGCGCATCTGAAACTTAGACCAATCAACCCCTGTACTATTGCGATCTTTATAGCGAAGTTCAAAAATTTTCGTCTCTAACATCACCTGTTTGTGAAGACGCGATTTTAAGTGATTGAGGTATTTATTGACACGTTCTATTTGAGATTTTGTACCTGTGATGGTCACAATCCCAGCTTCACGGTTGATAATAGAGCGACTCTGAATTTGAATATAATCCTCATCGCGAGAAAGTAGGCTATCTATTTCGCCTGTTAATTTATCCCAAAACTCAAAACTTGTATTTGATTTAATTATGGTTTGGTCTGAGTTTGAAGCTTGCTGTTGGTTATTGTTGCCCGTTAATCCACCACTAGAGCCTCCACTCATGCCAGCACCAACACCATTCATGCCACCATTTCTGTTATTACCACTTTGATGCGCACCAACAGTGATAGTTTTTACTGATTCAGTTGTCTGCTCGCTAAGATTAACATAATCAATAATAAAAGAGTGTGTCTCTATGTAAGAGAGTTTGAGTACTTTCTTCTCTTTATCATACTTATAAAACATATTGTTTTGCGTAAAAAGAAAGTTGAAAATATTCTCCAAAGAGTAATCTGCAATATGCACCAAAAAAAGTTCTCTATCAAGAACACTATGCGCCTCTTTATCTACAATAACGACAGAAAAATCACACTCATGGGCTAAGTTTTCTACAATATCTATAATCTTGACGCTACCCTCACTCTCACCTATATCAAAAGAGAAGAGTGTATCGCTACACTCCTTCGCATTTACATGTAAGGCCAAGATGAATACACTGACTAATATAAATAGATATCTCATTGGATTATCTCCTTAGCTTTGAGAAAATTTTTTCCCTGATAGAGTGGAACAAATATCTCTTTTTTATTATGACGCAAAACAACTATGTTTTTCTTTATTGCTGTAATTTTATATCCATGCACTATTGAGCCTTTTTGAAGCCACTTTCCATCTATGAAAGCTTGCTCATTTAAAATGGTTTGCACTTTGATAGGTTTGGGCTTTATAACTTTTTGCTTTATTGTTTTTTTTGCAAGAAGAGGTTTTGCACGCTTGAAAGGATCGTAAACCTTGTAAGTTACCTTATCGCTGAGAGTATCATCGCTGCCAAGGGCATCAATTTTTTTTGCAATCTCATGGACATCATTAGCAGCAAAAACTACACAAACCAGAAAGATACTTATAAAAAAAAGTCTCATAATTCCACTCCATAGTGTATAAGCTTGAGCTCAAAATAGGTTGCATTGTTCTCATCTATGCTTACATGTAAAGATTCTGAACTCAAAAGTGCATTAAGATTTTCTATGAAATGCTGCAAGGAGATGATAGAGCCTAAACTCCCCTCACCATTAATCAAAATATGACTTTTTTGCTGAACAAGGCTTTTACTTTGCGACTCTATGGGTGTTTTTTGAATTGACTCAAGATTGATATGCTGTGCAACAGAGTTTCGTAAAATATCATCTAAAATCTGCGCTGAACCCATCTCATCATAAGAGATAAAGTCGATACTTTGCAGTTTTGTTTGAAGAAATTGCTTTTTAAAGTGGAGATTATTTATCTCATCTTCTACAACTAAGATACCTTTTTTTGCTCTTAGTATCGCTTTTTCTAAAGAATGGTTAGAGTTTTTAAACAGTTTTGATTCAAGTGAGGCTATCTTCTCTTGGGTAATCTCTATCTCATTATAAAGCTCTTCACTATACAGAACAAAACTCATATAAATTGCAGCTAATATAATGACACCATAAACCATCCAGCGCTTAGCTTTGCTCATCGCTTCTAATTGTAATTCTAACTCTTGTATCTGTTCATTCATGGACGAATCTCTATAATACTTTCATAAATATTCTCTTTACGCTTAATCTCTCTCGTGCTTACATGTAAGTACCCTAAAGCGATAAGGTCTTTCATAAACTTCGCAATATCATCGCGTTTTTGATACTCGCTGATGATATGAACTTGCATTCTTTGAGAGCCATTTTGATCAAGATTTTGTGAAGAGAGCTTGTATTTTGCCATAGCAGTGTTTACATCTTGCATCATCAACTGGCGCGCTTTTTTATCTTGTTTTTGCTCTCTAAGAGTATCTATAAGTTCATCATAACTAGCGATTGTAGCTATAATAGTATCTCTTTGCTCCTCGGCATATTTTTTCTCAAGTCGAACTTCTTTGAGCTTCTTTTGTAGTTTTTTAGTGAGCGCAGTCATCACTTGGACTTTTTCATCTAACATAAAGCGCTCTTTTTCTAACAAGGACAACTGATAGGTTCCATACACGGGATATGCCAAAGCAGCTACAAGAGCCATAGCTAAAACGATAAAAAAAACTCCAGAGTGCGTCTTATAAAAAACAGGGCGACGCTCAAATATAGTCAGGTTTGCACTCGTATATTTTTCTTGCACTAATCCTAAAATATACAAGGCACTCAAAGCATCACTATATCTTTGAGGCTCTATCGCATCAAAAACTCTCAAAGGCGAATGCTGTGAATTTTCAAACCCGTAATTGTTAAAAAGTTCTAAAAAACCTGGGATATCTTGACCCTCAAAATCAAGAAAAAATCTATCCACACTGTCAAAACCAAAAACACCACGCTTATGCCCAATAGCATGAGCTACTCGCTCGACAATTTTTGAAAGCTCCTCTTGGATAGTGTGCATCTTTAAAAATTCATCAGCAGAGTAGTTCTCGTTTTCTACACCTTTGGAGCTTAGGAGTGTTTTTACAACAGAGAGTTCCACGCCTAATTTTTGCGCAAGTTCATTCAAGGTAGTTATTGTGCGTGTTGAGATATAGTGAGAATCTTTATACATAACAGCGTAGGCTTCATCTTCTCCAAAATAGATAAAGAGATCATTTTTTCGTTCTATTTTTTCATAAGCGTAGAGAGCATCGTATTTTAAAAATGAGGGGAGAATAAAGTCAAGATGTCCAAGTTTAGAGATATTTTTTGAGAAAATCTCTGTTAAAACTGAATTTTCAATAGCATAAGACTCTACAAACTGCTCGCTAGAATCTTCTAAAGCGATAGAAATTGAGGCAATCTTAAAATCGATATCAGGGTCGAGTCCAGCCTCTTCGTACATGCTCATTTCGGCTTGAATTTCTAATTTTTCAGGGGAGATATTTTCAGAAACTCGCATCCCATAATGGCGCAAAAGCGGAGCAGAAACGACACCACCACAATAATAATTTTTAGATTTTTTAGCTTCTATAGGAGAGAAATTGCTACCATCAAAAAGTAAGTAAGTCCCATCATGAGCTACAAAAAGAATTTTATCTTGAATCATACGCATCCAACCATTTTAATTGTACTTTATTATAGCATAGCCCGAGAGTGGTTCTATAGTAATTGTTGTACTTTTAGTATTATATGTCAAATTAAGCACTTTTTGTTCCATTATTAGAGTGTTTTGCGCAAAATTTCCATCGTGTGGTCGTCCTTTTGTATCAAAACAGAGCGTGTCTGTAGTTAAGGAGCTATGATCTATATTTACATGTAAGCTATATTTTGCCTCTGCTTTTGACGCATTTCCATCAAGAAAAGCAGGTGTCAATGTCACACATCCTTGAGTGTTTGCGATAAATGTTCCATCAAAATTTCGATGCTCAAAACCTATGCCCTTGTACTGTGCTTCACGAATTTTTCCTAAAATATAGTGACTATCGTTTAAGAGATGATTTGTCTTTATAGAACCAGCTCCAAGAGCTGCCATAATACCTATAATAACAATAACAAAGATAAGTTCTAAAAGTGAAAATGCTTTTTTCATGGTCGTTGCAGTGTCCTTTTTAAGATGCGTACGCGAAGTTCATTATCTATAGTAGCATTTACCTCTACATGTAATATCGCCATACCATGCGTCTCTTCACTCTCAATAGGAGCACTAAGAGCACCACAATAAGCGATATCAGGACTTCCAGCTAGAAGATAATAACGAGTGATATCTACATGTGCGGAGTATTGTGTACCTCTTTTTGAAACACTATGTTCAAAAGATGAAAGACATCCTGTATTGCTTCTATTTTGATCACTAATAGCGAGAAGTGTGCGTTCAACTACACTATCAAGATAGAGTTGTGCCTGTTCTCGAATATAGGTATCTCCTACACGCTTAGCAGAGATAGAAGCATACTTCATCACAACAATCATCATCCCACTTACAAGAATAATCATCATCATAGCCTGCCAAATACCTACTCCTAAACGCCTCAAAACACAGCCTTTTGTTTGCTTATATGCACCGCTTTAGAGCCACGAATACTACGATTCATATCTATACTTAAAACGATAGTATCATTAACATACGAAGCCCTAAAACCACTCACATCTTCAGCTAAGACAACAACTTTTCCACTACCGCCATCACCGCAGTATGTCTCTCCCTTGTAAGGATAGTATTCATAAAAAAGAAAAAGTGTTGTATTAAAATTTTTAAAATCACTCTCATTGAGACCGCAATTAGAGATATCTGTAATATCCTCACCTCTTGTTACTGCGTAAGCACCATCTGCAAGATAATACTTTTCATAAATAACGCTAGGAACATCACCCGCATTAAAGCGTATATGATTGGCACTAGGGATACTAAAGCCATAACTTAAACTACTTCCTCCTCCGTGCCAACCAAAAGCACCGCTACACGCAGCAATATCTTCAGAGCCATCATCAAAAGAACCCGCAAAAATAAGATTCATATTTGTAGGGTTTATGCTAGTTGAGATATTTGGTGTGCTCAATACTGGTGAAGAGCTTGCATTCATATCTACAAAGCCATCATAAAATCCTTGCAAAAGTGCATCATCCGCCAAGCCTAGCCATTCAAGAACGACATTATTGCCATTAAGCTCTTCGATTGGGTCGCAGTCGCTACCGTCATAGCCTATCACGCTATTTGGAATACGATTATAGAGAAGAACACTCAACCGATCAAGAACAAGTTGTGATTGCAAAGAGAGGTCTGTTACTGCTTTGGCTTTTGCAGAACGAACATAGAGTGCAGAGAAAGCTTTAAAACTTCCTATAGATAAGATACCAGAGATAACAACTACAAAAATCATCTCTAAAAGTGTAAATCCTGCTCTCATTACCATATCCGTTTATTTATCTGTATATGACCCAAGTTTGCAGAATCATAAAAAAAACTTGATTTAAAATGAGTGCCAAGACGCTTATCGCTTGTACTCACACTCACAATGATAGTTTTAATATCGCCATTTTGTACTACTGAAGTATTAAGCTCATACGCTGTTCGTCCACCTAAAGTGGATTGAGAATCGCCATTATAATCATCTACATCATTATAAAAAGCATCTTCTAAACCCATAACTCCTGAGACATCCCAAGAAGCAGAGCCATCATTATCAAGGCAGTTACGAGACCCTTTAAAGCCCCCTTTTCTATAGCCATTATTACATGTAAGACCTCCAGCATCTAAGATGCCACCATTTGTTAGTATAGTATTTTCATCCCAAGGTAATTTTGCGATATTTCCTACAAGAGTCACTGCATTAAAAAGAGCATCTTCTTTCATGCTTACTTGCAAAGATTTGTTTGAAGCAAAGATTATTTTTGGCACAACCGTAAAAACAATCGCAATTATCATCATAGAAAAGATAAGCTCTATCAGTGTTATTGCTCTACGCATTATCGAAATACCTTAATCCCTTTCTTAATATAGTCTCCACGTGATTTAGGGGTTAGGTCACTTCCATTAAAAGTTCCGCTTGATATGTCACGATTGAGTACAATATTTTTAGCTGTATAACTCAAGCATGGATGCTCTATGCATTGCGAATTTACACTATCATCATAAGCATTTCCAAAACCTTCAGGTGCATACCAGAGCCATGATTGGGTCTTTACATGTAAGAAATAACGCCCTGTATGTTTAGCAATATTTACATCAACTACACCGCTATTTGGACTCGAAATATCACTTGTGGGGAGAGTAAAGTCAGATGGATTTGTGAGGCTCATTGTTTGTGTGGCTTCTATAGCAGTTACATTTCCCTCACTGCTACTAGTATGGTTTTTATTTCGATACCAATAGAGTGAATTTTGTCTAAAATTATTGACAAAATTGCCTCCATTTTTATCATATACCTCTATCTCTATACTTGTTTGAGCAGGGTCATTACTTGTTTTTACATCTTTTGGGTGAAGTCTGCCGAAATAAAATGTAGCGCTAGCACTTGCTGGAGTAGAAGCAGAGCCATTTACATCACTATTGGCACTTTCATGAACTTCTACAGAAAAGTTTGTATCTGTTCCTTGAATCACAAATGGATTTTGTGGTTCTTTAAAGCTTCTTGGGTAATTAAAACGGACATTTGTGTAATTGATATCTACGCTTCCCTCTTTAAAATCTAGCAGTGCATCTGTCTGAGCTACTGGATTATCTATACTTACTGCACTTGCAGAAGGTGAATCAGGAAGCTTCACAAGAGGCGTGATATCAACATTTTTTGCAAAGAAATGAGATTGTGGTACCTTGTAGTTTTGAAGCAAAGCTCCATTTGCTCCTCTTGCTTCTAGTGTTAGAGCAAGATTTTTGACCGATGCACTTATATTTAAATCATTAGAGAGGTAGGTAAAGTTTGTTGCACTGTTTTGCACCTGCGGTGTTGTGAGAGTCACATCAAAATGATCTGCTCCAAAAGTACGATTGCATTCAGAGTGAACTACTCTATCTCTTAAGAGTGTATCATCACTATCCACATTTGCCCAAGTGCTATCGTTAATATCTATCCCAATAATGCCCACATCACTAAAACTTACAGTACCACTAGAAGAGGAGTTTCCATCTTGAAATGGCAAAACATTTGTCATAGAAAAAGTACCTAAGAGTGAATCATTTTTTTCGCTGTTGTTCATATAGCGATTGGAACTTATGATAACATTGGAAGTATTATAATCAGGAGTTGGTGAAGTAGATGCAAATTGTGTAGCAGTAAGCCTTAAAGGATAGGACTTCTCAGCAATAAGAGTTCCCAAATCTATCTTACATGTAAAGCCATTAGGACGAATAGCAAAAGCATCACTAGAGAGCGTAGAGTTATCTTCTATCATTGCGTTACATGTAACATCACTATCTTTTTGCCATTTTATCAAAACTCTCGCCTCTTCTAGTGCAGAGTACACACGATAGGCTACAAAAGAGGTGTTTGTATCTGTAAAAACTGTTTTTACCCAAGGGGTCTTTGGAGTATTTGCGTGTTTGACATCTACTATCTGCGTGCAGAGTGTGCCGTTAAACTCTTGAAAGTCATCATCTGTTTCATTAAGTGATGCAAGTAGAAGATTAAAATCTTGCGCGCTTATTTTTGTAGAGATATTTCTGTCGTTGATACTCCTGAAACTGTCCCATGCGTCAAATTTGAAATTAGTAACCGAACTTATACATCCACAAGGGTGCGTTTCATTTATCAAAAGTTGAATTTGAGGACTTTTAAGGACACCTCTATAAATGTAAAATTCATCCAAGTAACCTCTAAAACGGTAGCTATTATTGTAAAGCCATCCTCCAATACGAGCATCACTCTGCACTACTGCTCTTGAATTATTTGGAGAATATCTTCTCTGAGTCAAAGTCTGCTTCACGCCATCAACGTACAGCTCGTTATCTGTAAGATGTTTATTAGTAAATATTGCTGCTATATGGTGCCAACCATTCTCTAAGCCAGCAGAACTTATTCCATAAATATCGCTTGAAGCACTGTTAAAACCAAAGCTTCCATCTCTAAACCATAAGTCATGCATACGCCAACCAAAAGGCATTACACTATTTGTTCCATCCCAGTACATCCAAAAAGCCACAGAGTTTTTAGCACCATCATCTGTATCTACCGCAAGATTATGAATATCAACTGCCCCACCTGCAAACTGTGCACTTTTACAGATTTTTGCCTCTGTACCAGAAGTATTGACATTGGCATCTGTACGGGTGCCATTATTATCACCTAAAATTTCATCTCTTACCTCACCAACACTCCCATGCCAACCACACTCATCAAAACGATAATTTGCAATCACTTCTGCGCAACCACAAGGGTGGCTCGTACTCATAAGTACTTGAATTTGTGAATCATTTAAGGCTGTATCATAGACTTTTACTTCATCTATATTTCCGCTAAAACGGTAATTGACTTCACCGCTGTCTGTTTCACCTCCAATACTCGCTGTTCCTGTTTGTGTGCCTATAGCTCCACTTACACTAGCATTAACATCACTTAAAATAGCACCGTTTGCATCATAAACGACTAAACGTTTTTGCATACTGTCCGCATTAAAAGTCGCTGCGACAAAATACCAAGTATTGTTTTGAACAACTGCGCCACTATCTAATGATGTCGCGCTTAAGCCTCTAATATAAAAACGTACTCTTCCTGCACCGCCATCACCGACACTTAGAGCATACGAACCGTTATTATTATTTTCGTCATCTGCAAAGATACGCTGTCCACTTTCACTGCGGTTTGTTGATTTAAACCATGCCAAGATACTTCGTGAAGCAGTTAAGTGTGGAAAACTTGCCAGAGAAACATAGTTGTCTGAAAAAACACCAACATTACATGTACCGCCACCAGCATCAGCACTTTTTTGCGTTGTAGCTCCATGTTGTGCTGTTCCATGATAGCCATTTGTACTGCTATCTTCTACTTCATCATTTGTGCCATTCCAGAAACACTCATCTAAATTCCACTCTCCTACGGCTAAAGGGCACTTACAGCTGTGCGTTGCATTCATAATCTGATTTACACCTGCACTATCTAGCTCTCCTTTGTGGATATGGAGTTCATCTATATTTCCGCTAAAACGGTAGCCGTTATTATAGAGCCAGCCTCCGATACGAGCGCTACTTTGTACGACTGCTCTTGAATTATTTGGATTGTTTCTTCTTTGTGTGAGGTTTTGTTCAACTCCGTCTATGTAGAGCTTATCTGAGTGAACATCACCGTTTGTGAAAATTGCGCTGACATGGTGCCAACTGTTAGCAAGTCCAGTAGAACTGATACCATAGATATCCCCCGAAGCGCTATTGAAACCAAAGCTTCCATCGTAAAACCATAAGTCATGCATACGCCAACCAAAAGGCATTACGCTATTTGTTCCATCCCAAAACATCCAAAAAGAGACTGTCGTTTTAGCACCTGTGCTTGTATTAACATCAAGATTATCAATATCGATAGCACCCCCGTTAAACTCAGCACTATTGCAGACTTTAGAAGTTGCACTAATACTAATAGCTCCGCTAAGTGTTCCATTATTATCGCCAATTATACTATCTTCCACCTCTCCAATAGTGCCATCATAAGAACATTCATCGAAACGATATTCAGCCTTAATTATGGATGTTGCTAACGCTGTCGAAGATGATATAATGAAAATTAAAAAGAGTATAAATAAAGACAAAAGATTCTTTCTAAAGTTTTCTATTGCATAATATGGGCTCAATAATCAATCCTCTTTTCTAAAACCTAAAATACAAATCTCTTCTAAGCCCTCTTCTGTATCAATGTTGTACTCATTTATCCAATCCACAATGCGTGAATCTACTACCATGTACTCTTCATCATCGATCATATCATTTTTGATTTTTATCATATCTCGTTCACTCTGTAGTGAGAGATAAAAATCACTGTGATCCAAAATATTTTTCAGACTCTCTAGGGCAGTTAAAAGTTCTTCATACTGTGAATAATTTTTTCTTATGTGAGATTCAAGTTCTATTGTATTGGCATTGATTCCATATTCACATATTTTCAAGAGTGTATGTTCATTTCCACTCATAGCTCGCCTCCAAAATAAGGTTTATACTCTAAATAATAGCATAATTTTTTACTTAGCTAGTATATCTCAATCTTAACTTAGCTATTTTACTCTCTTTCATCCATTTTTCAACAAAAAAAGACTACACTGCTATTAGACTAAGGAATTGAATTTAAATAACTACGCTAATTATAACATGATAGAATGCTTAGTTATTTAAATTCAATTCCTAAACAGGAGAGAGAGTATGCGTTTTAGTATCGAAGAATATTCGCAACGATTCAAAATGTCAAAAGAGATGATCCACTCACGTATGCGAAACAAACGTCTCAATTATATCATTGAAGATGGCGTTACATATATTATTATTCCTCGCAGTTCGCTTGAAAGTGAAGTGAGACGAGAAATTCACGAAGAGAAAAAAGCTGAGGCTGAAGTATCAAAAAAAAGCGCTCAAGAGCCTCAAGTGAAAACTCCTGCCCCAAGACCCAAAAAGACAACTGTCGGAACCATTATCTCTCTTTATCAAAAAGAGAATCATCAATTAAAACTTCGCATCAAAGAACTTGAAGCTAAAATTGATAAACTTATTGATGACAAAGAGCGCATGCTTATTGATGAGCGCAATCGTATCGAAAAAGTATATATGAATAAAGACGAACAACTCAAAACTATCCTAGAGCTTATCAACACTAAAATGCTCACAAACATATCGCAAACAGTGCATGAAGTAGATATTCATGATAAAATCGAGCAAGAGAGCGAAGAGGTCTTAGAAGCTTCTTGGCAAACACCTCATCTTGTAGAGCTTAAAAAATATCTTAAAACTCTTGATGTTGCCGCGCCAGAGCGTAAAATTATCAAAAAACGCTTTACTTCTGGCTATGGTCATGATGTTCGTATTATTCAACATAATGGCGAATTTTGTCTTGACTTTTCAAAATATGACTATAGCGACCTCCTAACCATTAAAAAACAATAAAACCACTAAATTACTTCACATTCGTTCGCAATGACGGTCACTATGAAAAATTTTACCCTGTCTGTCATTGCGAGAAGCACAGTGACATGGCAATCTAATTTCATACTCATTCTCAGTTAACCCCCCCCCTAAAATTAGAATAACTATCTCTTTTCATTTTTTAAGCAAAATTTTTATCTTTATTTTATACGTTTTTCCGTATATAATATCTACTAAATACTATATTTTGATATTTTTAAAAGATATTAAATCTATTTAATCTTACATTTTATCTATTTATTTGAATATTAAATACATTTTTTCATATTTTTTATACATTTTTTTGCTTACTATAAGCTTCAATACAATAATATACACCTTATGGAACTCAGTGATCTTTTTAATATTCTTCATAATGCAGTAGAGGCCCAAAATAATGGTCGTAAAATCTCTCAAAAAGAGATGGCTAAAGATTTGGGAATTTCTATGCGTACATATCAAGATTGGAAACTAGGTAATGCAAAACCACAAGCAGCAAAAGCGGTTATGCAATTACTAGGCAAACTGGATGATGAAGATGTTATTAGAATAGTTAGAAAAATCAATCGACTAGGGAATCAAAAGTGAATAGCTTAACAGAACAAGAACGCATCGGATTAGACGAAGTTTTTTTATCAATATCATCACACACAAAACTAAACCTTCTAAGTAAAATAAAATACAATGTGCAATCAAGCCTATTTTCAATACATGAAAAAACACTATTTTCACTTAAAAACCGAGTAAAAATGCCTAAAATAGGACATTTTGACTATAAAAGCCATAAAAAGAAGAAATTTTTAAGCTAAGTGAGTATAAAGTATGCCTAGTTGAACCATTGCATCCTTAGAAACGCTTGTTTCTAGGGATTCTAATATGGTACACATATCTTTTTAATGATAAGGGCATTCGAATGAATAAAGCGCAATTCGTAGAGTTAGTTCAAAAAAACGGTGATTATAAAACAAAAACTGAAGCTGAGGCGGCAATCAAAGCATTCACTGAAGCTATAATCGAAGCATTGGTAGCTAGAGAAGATGTGTCTTTAGTAGGTTTTGGAGGCTTTAGTGCGGCGCTTCAAAAAGGTAAAAGCGGTACAGTTCCTGGTACTACTAAAACTTATACTACTGGAGACAAAATGGTTCCTAAGTTTAAAGCCGGTAAAGGTCTCAAAGACCGCGTTGAAGCTGGTAAATAACCTTCTTTTTTGCCGTATCTCAACTACGGCAATTTTCTTTCATAAAAATTTCGATATAATCTCTCCAAATTAATCTATTTAGGTCATATTTATGAGTTTTTTAAATTTTTTTACCAGCAAACAAGAACAAAAGTCTAAAAGCTCACACCTTCCGCTAAAAGAGTATGCCTCATTACACCAATACCCTTTTTACGAATCAATTCCTATTTTTCATCGTCATGAAAAAGAGAATATAGTCTCTATTCTTTTTGATTCACATCGTGGATTATACCTCTTTGATAATGTATCATGGGAGTTGAAAGATCTGAAAAATGCTACAGTTTCATCTCCAAGTCCAGATGAAAAAGCTCATACAGATATTAAAATAGATTCAATTCATAAATTTATTCAAAGAAAATTCAATGAAGTACTCCATACAGAGGGTTGCTCGCTAATAAATATTGTAATCTTAGAGCATCTCAGCAAAGAAGATTTTGAGCAACTTCATCCAAGTTTTCATGCTCTTATGCCACAGGAGCGTCTTATTTTCTGCAATGACACGACTGAAGATATTGAGAGAAAATTACATAATGCCTTAGAATTACTCGATACAGCACTTCCAGCAAATACCTTACTCGGCGCACTTTTTTTCCATCTCAATATCTTACCTGACAATATACATAATGAGAGTGCCTTGCTCACACAAGAGCAACAAAATTTTATTATAGATAAACTACCAAATTTTTCTAAACTAAGCGGTATGTACGGAACAGGTAAAAGTACACTTATTTTACTGAAGTCAATTTTTGAACTCTTAATGCACCCTGAATATAAAATTATTATCATAATGCCAACACTTGCAATATGTGACCTTCTTAAAAAACAACTCCTAGATATCATAGAATATGCAATTATAGATATTGATCTGCTCTCTATACGGATCTTAACGCCTCAACAAGTTATTTCGCAACATTATAAAAAACTCTACAAAAATGAATCTTTTAATTTTGCCAAAATTACTCCAAAAATGTTTTCACATCAATTTCAGACCTGTGATCTTATTTTTTGTGATGATAGCTATCTCTTAGATGAAGAATTTATTCGTTATCTAATACAACAACAAGCTAAAAATACCTTATGCTTAGTCACGCTAGAGAGCAATACGGACACTAAAAACTATCTCCTAAGTCATTCATTTCGTGTGCCAAGTGCTTTTTTGCAACTATGCTCTCATGGCAGTAATCCTAAAAATATAACAAATGAAAATTTTCATCTAATGCATGGAAATCCTTTTATGCAAGTGATGTTAATTTTGCGTGAAAACCTTAAAGACATAGCTCATAGCAGTATTCTTATTGTTCTACCTCATTCACAATTTGCCTTAAAACTTTTAGATGAAATAAATAGTTACTATGGCAATATTTCATTTATATACAAAGCTGATGAAGGACTTTTAAACCAAGATTTCGAGCATATTCTTATTGCAACATTTACTGAACTCTCTCATCTACAAAGAGAGCATGTGATTATCGTAAAAGAGACACATTTAGAGGAAAAATATATCTGCCATGCGATAGGACGAACTTCTAAGAGCTTATATCTCATCTCATCAGACTTAGAGGATGAATTCAATGAGTAAAATTATCAAAACAGAGCAAGAGTGGCGCAAACAACTCTCACCGCAAGCCTTTAATGTAGCAAGAGAACATGGCACTGAGGCTCCTTTTACTGGAGAGTTTTATGATTCTAAAGAAGAAGGAATTTATAAATGTATCTGCTGCGATTCTCCACTTTTTAGTTCTGAAGCTAAATTTGACTCGGGTACAGGGTGGCCTAGTTATTATGAAGCTATTGACACAAAGGCTATTAGAGAATACAGAGATCAAAGCTATGGCATGGAGCGCGTTGAAGTTTTATGCAATACCTGTGATGCTCATTTAGGTCATGTTTTTTCTGATGGCCCTCAACCAACCAGATTGCGATATTGCATAAATTCAGTCTGCCTTAGTTTAGATAAAGCGTAAAACTTTATCTAAAATTTAAATTCCGCTCCTATAGAATAATTTGTAATAAATTCACCTAAAACAGTATAATCAACATAAAGATCAATCTGCTCATTTAAGCTAAAAATTCCGCTAACTCCTGAAGAGAATGTCATATCGCGAGAGTTAACATCATCAGAAGCATTCGGAATGATAAGACCAAATTTTGGGCGAATAGCAAGCTGTGAGTTTGGAATATTTATATCATAAGTGATGTAGGTTGCAAATGTTAAAGCATCGCCATCATTAAGCCCCATCAATGATTTATTTAACTCAAAACGTGCCCCTGTTTCTGGCATATCAGTGATAAAACCTCTCACTCCTCCTTGAAGCGTCATACCCATACCATTTTCTGCTCCCGAAGTATCAGGTGTAGCCATAAAACCCAATCCTGCACCAATATACGATTTAATATCTGCATTCAGTGCTGTACTTAAAACCATACTCATTGCTAAAAGTGTAATTCTTTTCATTTTTTTCCTTAAAATAATTTGCTTTACATGTAAAGCAAATTGTATTCCTAATTTTGATATACTTCACGCTATTTAAAAAAGGAGAGACAATGCGCATATTTGCACTACTATTTGCATTTTTAATGACACTATCTGCTGGAGCTACTACCGAAGTAGCTCCTAAACACTCTATCGTTGTATTAGAAACAACACAAGGTCCTATCACCTTTGAACTCTATGATGATATCGCCCCTTTGGCTGTTGAGAACTTTACAACTCACATCAAAAATGCTTACTACAATGGTTTAATTTTTCATAGAATTATCAAAGATTTTATGATACAAGGGGGAGACCCTCAGGGTTCTGGTCGTGGTGGAAAGTCTATCTGGGGCAAAGCATTTAAAGATGAGTTTAAACCTGGTGTGACTTTTGATAAAGCGGGTATCTTGGCTATGGCAAATGCAGGTCCAAGCACAAATGGAAGTCAATTTTTCATCACAACAGCACCAACGCCGTGGCTAAATGGACATCACACTATTTTTGGCAAAGTCATTGATGGGATGGATGCGGTTCAAAAGCTTAACAATATTGCAACTAATGATGGAGACCGTCCACTTGAGACGCAGAAGATTATTAAAGCAAGTGTAAAATAAACCTAGGTTGCCATGTCACTAAATTCCTCGCAATGACTATTATTTGCTGCTATTGCGAACGAATGTGAAGCGATCTCTTGCATGTAAAGAAAATCTCTTTACATGTAGGCACCACTTAAACCATAATACCTTTGATAGTATAAAATAAAAAGGCCGCTAAAATTGCAGCAGCAGGAACAGTGATAACCCAAGCAGCAATAATTTTCTTCACCGCGTCACGTTTTACATATTTTACTTTTTCTGCCGTTTTAATAATCTTTTTTGCCTCTTTTATTTTTATCTCTTCGTCTTCTATCATTTTATATAATTCAATTATGCGTTGATAATCTGATTTTTCTTTTTCACTTTTTTTCTCAAGAGCAAAAAGCTCATGATTAAGTGCACGAAGAAGTTTTTTCTCATCTTGAAGAATCTCTTTTTCATCTTCTATCACAGTTTTAATATCGCTTACATGTAAGTATTCACGCAAAAAGCCAACACCAAAAACTCCGCCAACCGCGATATGCGTAGAACTTACAGGCAGACCCAACTGAGAGGCAATAATAACAGTAATAGATGCTGCCATCGCTACAGAAAAAGCACGCATCTGATCAAGTTCAGTAATTTCACTTCCTACGGTTTTTATAAGCTTAGGACCATACAAGGCAAGACCTATAGAGATGCCAATCGCACCAACTGCCATAACCCAAAAAGGAATCTCGGCCTTTGAAGAGATACCTCCATTAATCACCGCATCATTGATAGCCGCAAGAGGTCCAATGGCATTAGCAACATCATTGGCACCATGAGCAAAACTTAAAAGTGCTGCAGCAAAAATAAGGGGAATAGTAAAAAGCTGATTGACGCTATGGCGTGAATTTTCCAGTTTGTGTGCATTTTTATTGATCTGTTTTTTCGCCCATACATAAACAATAACCGCAATAATGAGACCAAAAACTAGAGCTGTTACTAAGCTAGGTTTTTTTGTAACAGGAAGCGTAAAGAACATAAAATCATTTATAAACGAGACAATATCAGGCCATATTTTTTTTAAACCTTTAAGTGTTAAATATGTTACAAAAGAGAGTGCCATTACAGATATAAAAATCGGAACATATTTCTTAGCTGAGGCTATCCTATCTTTTTGAAATATAATACTTTTTTTAATGGAAAAAAGAAAAAGTGCCGCAATTACGCCACCAAGAATAGGAGAGATAACCCAAGAAGCAGCTATCTTACCCATTGTCCCCCACGATACGATACTAAATCCAGCAGCAGCAATCCCAGCACCCATTACGCCACCAACAATAGAGTGCGTTGTAGAAACAGGAGCTTTTACCGCAGTAGCAAAGTTTAACCATAATGCTGCTGCTAAAATTGCCGCCATCATTGCCCAAATAAATGGATCAGCATTTCCGCCAAAAGCAGAGATATCAATAATTCCTTTTTTAATAGTTTTAACGACCTCTCCACCAGCGATAAAGGCACCGCTAGCTTCAAAAATAGCCGCAATAACAATAGCACCACCAAGGGTTAAAGCCTTTGAGCCAACTGCGGGACCGACATTGTTAGCTACATCATTTGCACCGATATTCATCGCCATATAAGCACCAAAAAGTGCCGCTACTGCCAAAAACATACTATTTGGAATACCGCCATTACTTAAAAAGCTATAAACAAGAACGGCTACCATAAAAAAAAGTGCAAAGCCTATTTTAATAAAGTCGGGTTGACTTGATTTCAAAGCCTGCTTTTGCATTTTTTTAAATGTTTGTATCTCCATGAGATCTGTCCTTGGATTGAAATTTTTATTTTGGAATTTTAGCCATTTTTGACTTAAGAAGTTACGAGAATTTTATTAAATTTCTACCACTGTATAATGTAACCTTCATTAAGAACATCTCCACCATTTTGCAATAAAGAGTAATTCTCAATTTCAATAAGCATCTCTTTTATAAAGTTGGGTTTTAAATGCATTAGATAAATACTTATATCGCTACGTCTAAGCTTCTTAAGCTCTTGGCTTAAAATTTTAGGAGTATAATGTTTACTTATACGCGCTAACTCACCCATAGAAGAAGGAAAAGAGATCTCAGTAATCACTGTAGAGATATTATTATCTTTATTAAGAATATTCCAAATTGTGTCATTAATGTAAGTATCTGAAGTAAATAAAATACTCTTGCTAGCTTTTGACATAAGATAGCCACAGCTTTTTACTGTATGATTTGTCTCTACGGGCATCAAGGTAATATCATCTATACTATAAGACTCTCCATAAGAAACTGTGTTGAATTGTAAAGTTTTACTAAGAGAGTTTTGAAGATTAATCTGAGAAAAATCAGGATATATCTCAAAATTAAATATATGTTTTTTAAGAGTATCAATAGTCTCTTGAAGTGCATAAATTTGTAAGGTATGTGATTGGTCGGCGTAATATAAATCTATCAAAGAAGGAAGATCTACGATATGATCAATATGTGAATGTGTTAAAAAAATATGTTCGATTTTCTTAGCCTCACTACCAAGAGAATTTATGATATTTCCTGCATCTATCAGTATAGTTTCTGAAACTTGAATACAGGTTGTTCCTTCACCAACAGACTTTGTTCCATTTGAGCCAAGTATCTTTATATAATTCATCTATTTTTTTCTTTACATGTAAGGATTTTATCATAGTGGCATAATGTGACTTTGGGTTTGTTTAATGACGAATAGAGTTTTCTTCGCAACAGAAGTTGTTGCGAAGGATAGAGATACTTATTTTATATTCGTAGCCCAATACTCACGAATCATATTTTTAGTTGCTTCTGGGAGAGGGATATAGCCTAGCTTTTTAGCAGATTTATCACCATTTTTAAAAGCATAATCATAAAAAGCGATGACTTTTTTGTTTGTTGCCACTTTCTCTTTCGGAAGAAGAATAAAAGTTGCTGCAACAATCGGGTAAGAAGTATCACCTGGTTGTAATGCTAGCATCGCATAAAAGTTATCCTCTTTTGTCCATGAAGCATATTTCGCCGCTGCTTTAAAATTCTCTTCATTTGCTACTACCCACTTGCCACTTTTTGTTTGCAAAACTGCTGCTGAGAGATGGTTTTTATCTTTATAAGCACTTTCTATATAGCCTATAGAAAAAGGAGTCTGTTTTACAAGATTAGCAACACCTTCATTTCCTTTTCCTCCAATACCTACAGACCAATCTATAGTTTTACCAACACCATAATTTTCTTTCCAATTTTGTGAACTTCCATCCAAGTAATAAGAAAAATTATATGTTGTACCCGATCCATCTGAACGATGAACAACAATGATTTTTTCATCAGGAAGATTAATACCCTTGTTGTCTACTGTAATAGCTGGGTCATTCCATTTTGTAATTTTTCCTGTAAAGATATCAGCTACAACACTGTTTTTAAGCTTTAGTGTTTCATCTTTAATACCTGCAATATTAAAAGCAACTACAATAGAGCCAATAGCAGCTGGAAACTGTAACAATTGAGTTTTAGTAAGTTTTTTACTCTTCAAAGGCTTATCTGAAGCACCAAAATCAACAATACGATTGCTTATCTGCTTAATACCACCGCCTGAGCCAATTGACTGATAGTTAACACGATTATGCGTTGCTTTACGATACTGATATGCCCAATCATAGTAAAGGGGTGCAGGAAATGATGCGCCAGCACCGTTAAGTTTATCTCCTGCATGTGAAGCAGTAACAATTACACAAAGGAATATAAAGGTGAATACGATTTTTTTGAACATAATTATGATGTCCTCCAATAAGTTTGATACTGTAATAATAAAAGAATTTAGTAACAAGAAGGTTACGAGTCAAGTAATCCATTTGTAACATTTCACAGTTAAACTTTTAAAAAATCTTTCAAAAAGGCTAAAAAGATAATGCTACCACACTATGAAAATAAAATAAAAGAGATTCGAAATACTATTATCAGCTCTTTAAACGATATCACAAACACATCTACTCTCACTCTCGATGCCTACAGAAATAGAGATTATAAAAAATTTGATAGCATCAAAGAAGAGCTACTTCAGCTCCAAGTCAATGCAAATATATTAGATAACGAAATCATAAAAACTTTCGCTCTTTTTGGTCCAGAAGCACAAGAACTTCGTATGCTAGTCTCTTATCTAAAAATGAATAATGAACTTGTTCGCATTGGAGTAGGTGTCAAAAAATATGCTAAACGCATGCAAGATCACTGCAGAGGCGAAAGCAACCTTGAAGCACTTGATTCAACAATCATTCTATTGCATAAAAGCACCATTAATGCTTTAGCTTATATTGCAAAATGTTTCGAGAGACTTGATACTTGTGATGTTGAAGATATGTACCGAAAAGTTATGGTAGAAGAGAGTCAAAGTGATGATCTGTTTGATATTTTAGAGAAAGATATTTTAAAGCAGATTACAAAAGGAGAAGATCTTTCTATGGAATATGTTAAAGTTCTAGGAACCCTGCGTAAGCTTGAGCGCTGTTGTGATCGCACAGTTAATGTTGCAAAACTAATGGTTTACGCTGAAAATGGTGGAGAAATAAAGATTTATGAGTAATATTATAGATAAGGTATTTGAGCACTCCACTCGTATCATTGCCTTCTCAGTCCTACTGATAGTTGCATGGATATTTACAGTTTTATTTCAAAACTCTTTAGACTCAATGCAGGCTTTTGGATTTGACTTTATAACTGATACTAAGTGGGCACCTAACCTTGAAAAATTTGGGGCACTCCCTGCTATCATGGGTTCGGTTATCTCCACATTTTTGGCTATGGTGCTTGCTGTTCCTGTTGCTATTGGAGTGGCTATCTTCTTGAGTGAAATCGCTCCAGAAAAGCTTAAATCTCCTATTGGTGTCTCCATAGAGCTTCTCGCTGCTATCCCTTCGGTTATTTATGGAATGTGGGGGCTTTTTTACTTTGTTCCTATTATTCGCGATATCTTTGGGGGCTTGGGTATTGGGATGCTTACTGCTGGTATTGTTTTGGCGATTATGATTTTACCCTTTATGGCTGCAGTAACTCGTGACGCAATGGATACAACTCCAGATATCTTAAAAGAGTCAGCTTACGCCCTTGGTGGGACAAAATGGGATGTGATTAAGGATATCATCATTCCTTACGCTAAAGCAGGAATTATAGGCTCTATGATTTTAGCTTTAGGACGTGCTATTGGGGAGACAATGGCAGTCACTTTTGTTATGGGTAATGTTCATAAAATATCTTTAGCTATTACAGCTCCTGCAACTTCTATCCCTGTAACCCTAGCAAATGAGTTTACTGAAGCTGATACTGAGCTTTATTTTTCAAGTCTCTTTGAATTATCTTTTATCTTACTTCTTATCAGCTTTACTATCATCTCTATCGCAAAATTTTACTTTTTGCGTAAGACAAGGAGAGCCTAATGACTGCCATAGAAAAGCGTATGCTTACAAATAAGATAGTAATGATATTATCTACTTTATCGGCTTTTATTGGAATAGCCTTTCTTTTGTGGATTTTATCTATACTTATTATAAATGGTGTTTCGGCTATTAACTGGGAAATCTTTGCTTTTGAAGGCGCACCTCCTGGCCATGAAGAGAGTGGTCTTAAACATGCACTTATTGGACAGCTTATTATTATCTCAACTGCAACAGCTATTGGAGTTCCTTTGGGTATCTTAGGAGGAACTTATCTCAGTGAATATGGACAACAATCAAAACTAGCCAATATTATTCGTGATATTTCTGACATTATGATGAGCGCGCCTAGTATTGTTATCGGCTCTTTTATCTATGCTGTAGTAGTTATTCCTATGGGACATTTTAGTGGATGGGCGGGTGTTATTGCTCTTACTATCATTATGATTCCTATCATCTTGCGAACAACAGATGATATGCTTCAGCTCGTTCCTTCAACTTTACGCGAAGCGGCTTTTGCGCTTGGTGCTCCCAAATACAAGGTTATTATAAATATCGTATATCGTGGCGCAAAAGTAGGTATTTTAACAGGAATTTTACTAGGTATTGCTAGAGTAGCAGGCGAAACTGCTCCTTTGCTTTTTACCTCATTTAATGATAATTTTTTAAGTACAGATTTGAATGAGCCAATGGCATCACTCACTGTAACTATGTATAACTACGCTACAAGTCCTTATGAAGATTGGCAAAATATCGGTTGGGCAGCAGCATTTATTTTATCAATGTTTATTTTAGGTCTGAATATTATCGGGCGACTCTTAATTATGACAAGAAAAGGCAAATAATGGCAACTATAATAAATATCCCTCACGAGAAAGCACTTGAGGTAAAAGATTTTCAATTTACATACAATGGCACTACAGAACCTAGCTTAAAAGAGATTAGTATGCCTATTGCTAAAAATTCTATCACCGCGCTTATTGGACCTTCTGGCTGTGGAAAAACCACCCTGCTTCGCTCTTTTAACCGCATGCATGATTTATATCCTGGAAACAGATATGAAGGTCTTATAGAATTTAAGGGACGTAATATTTTAGAGCCTAAAGAGGATTTAATTCAGCTTCGCACTTGTATTGGGATGATTTTTCAAAAACCCACAGCTTTTCCAATGAGCATCTATGACAATGTAGCTTATGGCTTACGCCTGCAAGGTATTAAAAATAGATCAGAGCTTAATGACAGAGTCGAAAAAGCTCTTCAAGACGCAGCTATCTGGAAAGAGGTAAGCTCTCGCCTTAAACATGATGCAAACGGTCTCTCAGGTGGACAACAACAGCGCCTTTGTATCGCTAGAGCTATCGCTGTTGAGCCTGAGGTTTTACTTTTTGATGAGCCAACCTCAGCACTTGATCCCATCTCTACACAAGGCATTGAAAAACTTGTTATTGAACTTAAAGAGAAAGTCTCTATCATTATCGTTACGCACAACATGCAGCAAGCTGCTAGAGTGAGCGACTATACAGGATTTATGTATCTAGGTGAGCTTATTGAGCTAGGTATCACAGAAGAGTTATTTGTTACGCCTAAAGAGCGTTTAACAGAAGAGTATATTACTGGTAAGTTTGGGTGATTAACGCCCAAACTCATCAGAGATTTCATGCCCGACTATCTTTTCTAGAATGTCTTGCATAGTGACAATTGTCAAAGAGAAGATAAAAGCGATCTTCGAAGAGATACCAATTTATGAGGCTAGTTTTATCTACAACAAAAATAATTTTGACATACAAAACAATATGATGTACAATGCTAGTAAAAAATCGGGATGCTTGGTTGATTAATGGCTATAAATCAAAGTAAATTCAAGCGTATAGCGCTCATAAGACTCAGTGCCTTAGGCGACATTGTTAATAGTACTATAGTTTTACAACTCATTAAAAAACATTACCCAGATGCTCAGATTGAGTGGATTACAGAAGAGGCTTTTGCTCCTCTAATAGAAAATCATCCTCTTCTTCATAAGGTGCATATCGTTCCTCTTAAAAGAATCAAAAAAGAGAAAAATTTTAAGCTTTTAAAACAAAGCATATCTTACTTAAAAAAACTTGGTAATTTTGATAGTATTATCGATATGCAGGGACTTATAAAATCAGCTGTAGTAGCGCGTTTTATTGGGAAAAATATTCATGGCTTTGATCGCCACTGCACAAGAGAGAGTCTCGCCTCATTTTTTTATACTTCGACAAGTGCCATCGCTTATGAGGAAAATATTATCCATCGTAACTGCGGTGTTGTTGCTGATGCCTTAGGGTTTAGTATTGATGATGATGAGATCTTAAATAAAAAAGCTCTTTTCAATTTACAAGCACGTCCATTATCCTTACATGTAAAGAAAAATATCGCTATCGTTATAGGTGCTTCTTGGGCTTGCAAAATCTATCCTAAAGAGCAAATCGTAACACTTTGTACATCTTCATCAGAGCATTTTCATCTTATCTGGGGCAACAAAACTGAATATGAAAATGCCCAATGGATAGCTTCTCGTTGCGATAATGTAAGCGTAGCACCCAAATTAAACTTAACCCAACTTATCAATTTTATTGGACATTGTGAGCTAACTATTGGAAATGATACAGGTCCAACCCATATAGCTTGGGCGATGAATAGAGCATCTGTTACTCTTTTTGGTCCTACAAATAGTCGAATGATATATAAAACTCCTATCAATATCGCACTTGAATCAGATACAACTGTAGATCTAAGACATATTGATAAAAATGATTTTTCCATCTCTTGCATCTCACCTGATGTCATTGCACAAAAAGTGAAGGAACTTCTATGATTTTATACTATTTTTATAGATTTTTAGAATTTATTTTAATGCTACTGCCCTACTCATGGCGACGCGCTTTTTTTATTTTTTTAGCACATGTTGCTTATAAAATTGATGCAAAACACCGTAGAGTTATCTTGCAAAATCTCCATTTTGCTCTAGGAAGCGAACTTGGAGAGAAAAAAGAGCAAGCCATTAGTCGCTACTGCTATCAAAATCTTCTCCTTTCTATGTTACAAGTGATGCAAAACCGCTATCTTAGCAAAGGAGAGATTGCCGCATCTGTCAAAATTCACAATCAACATATCACCGATGAAGCCCTCCAATCAGGTCGTCCTATCATCTTTGTCTCTGCTCATTTTGGAAACTGGGAATTAGGTGCTGCTGCGGTAAGCTCGCTTATCACCCCAACAACTGCCATCTATAAAAAATTTACAAATCCCTATTTTGACAGATACCTTATTGAATCACGCTCACAACAAAATATGCTTATGGCAGAAAAAAAAGGAGCAGTGCGCCAGCTCACCAAAGCGATAAAAAACAAGCGAGCTATTATGCTGATGATAGATCAAAACACCAGCAAACGCGATGGTATCAGCATCAACTTTTTTGGAAAAAGCGCCCGACAAAGTGCTGCACCCGCATTTTTAGCACGAAAATATAATGGGCTTATTATTCCTGTTTTAATGCTTGGCGAGAGTGAAAAAGATTTTACAGTAATGATTAATGAACCTATAGAGGTAGCGCAAAGCGACAATGCCGAGCAAGATATACTCGAAGCAACACAAAAACAATCAGACATCTTAGAGAAGATGATTAAAAAACATCCAAAACTCTGGTTTTGGTGTCATAGACGCTGGAAAACAGAGCATCCTGAGGTTTACAAACTATAAAATATCCTCCGATCCATCATCACAAGCACTCAAAAACAACTCTATAAGGCTTTGTATCTCTCTTGGAGTGCCTTGTAAAGTGCCTCAGGTTTAAGTTCACCATTCTCTTCCCAAAGACGCTTCATCACTACATTATCCTCTTCGCCATTCCATATTTTGATATAAGAGCCATCTTTGTAGCCATTATCTTGGCGAAATTGGTTGAGGATGTTTTTTCCTACATAAAGGCGGTAGAGGGTCGGAACATCAAGCTTACTCATGCGCGCAAGTTCAAAAAAGTCAAAGAGCAGTTTTGTCATACCTAGGTTTATCTCTAAGGCATCACGCATCACCGACTCTATCTGAATCATCAAAAGTTTTTCTGATTCAAAATCATCAATCTTATCATATAAAAGAGCATAATTATCCATCTGCGCAATCTGCTCTGCTAGGATAACAATATCGCCTAACATATTTTTTTTGTAAGTTTCAAGTGCTAGAGACATAACAAAATGCCATACATCGACCACTTCTATCTGAAGATTATCGAAGTCTGGCTCGGCATCTATACTCTTCCAATGTTTCCACGCAAAAGAGTCCACCATCTCGGCACACTCCATATAGATACAGCGTTTCCAGTTGATAGTCTTGCCATTTTTCGTAACGCCCTCTTCCCAATTTTCTCCATTTGTTGCATCATTGAGTTGTTGTTGTAGTTGCAACATTGCTAAAACTTTATCCATTGCTATCCTTTAATAAATTTTCTAATTCGTCTTTAAAAAGTCCTGCTCGTATATATTCACTCATCACCGCATTAAAGCCCTCAGGTGCCACGCCCGTAGCGAGCAAGACTGCTTTAGCACGAGAACCTATCTTCTCTCTAAATTTCTGTAAAAAAGTTTTAGCGCTCATTTTATCAAGGTCTTTATATAAAATCAAAATATTAACTGGATGTTTTTGCAACCATTTAAAAGCTTTTTTACTATCAATAAAAACTTGACTCTCTAAAGCAAGTGGTATTTTTGAAAAGAGTGCCTTAAAATGAAAAACTTTATCCATGTCATTAAGCACAACCACAACACTATCATGACTAATAGAGTCTAAATATCCATAAAGCCTAAAAAGCTCCTTTTGCTCTTTGGAGACGATACTCTCATCAAGTGTATTGAGATAGTATCCATTTGAGAATTTTAGCATAATGAAGTAAAATAGCAGTTATGAAACGTATTAATTGTCTGCGATGTAGTTATTATTTTGTTACTTGGGAGTCAAGACAACCCCACGGGTGTAAAGCGTATGGGTTTAAATCTAAGATTTTTCCATCACAAGCGGTGAAACAGTCTAGCGGGATGGCGTGTAATTTTTTTACACTAAAGTCTTCTAAGAAAGATTAGGTGATTTTTGCATCTAAATTTGAGATAAGTGCCTGAATTAAATTATGACATTTATTACGCTCAGGCACTTACATAAGAGGGTGTTTGATCTAAACTATCAATAAATCTTTCAAGTCTTCTTCGGCACTTCCTGTTAAATGTAAGTTAAAATTTTCTGCTAAAAATGCCATGATATCTTCATTAACAAATTGTGGTGGTTTTGGACCTAAATAGATGTTTTTAATACCTAGACTAAAGAGTCCAAGCAAGATAATTACAGCTTTTTGCTCCATCCACGAAAGAACTATTGAGATAGGCAAGTCATTGATAGGCACATCTAATGCTCCAGAAATAGCTTTAGCAATCTCTACAGCTCCATTAGAGTCATTACATTGTCCTAGGTCTAGGTAACGCGGAATATCTGTTCCCTCAATCACTCCAAAATCAATGTCGTTAAATCTAAATTTACCACAACTAGAGGTGATAATCACACAATCTTTAGGTAAAAGTTCTGCCATTTCACGATAATAGTTTCCAGCTTTTCCAGGGGCATCACATCCAGCAATGACAAAAAACTGTCTTATTTTTTTAGAAGCAATCGCCTCCAAAATTTGTGGTGCAAGGGTCAAGATAGTTTTATAATGATGCCCTGTTGTTAAAGTTAAGTTCTCACTCATATTAGTATCTTCACAGGCAAGGGTTTTTTCAATAAGTTCTGTAAAATCATTATCCACAATAGGTGTTGCACCTTCTATCCCTACTATTTTGTAAGTAAATACTCGGTCAATATACTCAGCATCTTTTTTAGGAGGCACAATACAATTGGTATTGACCACAAATGTGCCTTTAAATTGTTTCATAAGTCCCACTTGGTCAAACCATGCCTTACCTATATTTCCTTTGAGGTGTGCATACTTCCTAAGCTCAGGATAACCATGAGCAGGAAGCATCTCCGAATGCGTATAGACATTAATTCCTTTTCCCTCTGTTGCTTTTAACAACGCTTCAAACATATCTAGGTTATGCCCACTTACCAAAATGGCTTTCCCCTCAACGGTATTTTGAGGAACTACCACAGGAGTAGGAATGCCGAAAGTTCCTGTATGGGCATTTGAAAGCTTATCCATCACTTCAATCCCTGCGCTTCCTACTTTCATAAGCTGTTTAATGTGGTCATCAAAATTAAAGTTTACATTAGTCAAAGTAAAATAGAGTGTTTCACTCATTACATCATCAATATTTTTGGTTTCATTTGGTCGCAATTCGTTTAAATGTTCACGGTAAGAACTTAAACCCTTTAGTCCAAAAACCATTAAATCTTGCAATCGTGCTAAATTCTCATCTTTTCCACAAGTTCCTACTACTGCTCCTGTGCTTCCACATCCACCTGGCGTACTCATTTCACATTGGTAACAAAACATACTCACTGATAATTCCTTCATTGTTTTAAATTTCAAGAATTATAATTAATTTCAAAAAATAATCAATTGACATATATCAATCTATTTTGAAAATAAAAACTCCAAAAACTGATGATTGCTACAAAAGATGAGGACATAATTCAATACACAGCTATTTGCTTGCGTAAAAATTTAACACTCAAGTATAATTTTCAGAAATAGAACTAACTCTTTTTTATAAAAAGAAATTAAAAATTTTAAGCTACAATCCATAAGAACAAAAAGCTAATTTAAGGAGCTAATTATGAATAGAAGAACAGCATTAAAGTTTGCGGCAGTTGCGGCACTAAGCACTACGATAGCAAACGCATACGATGAGAAGTTAGTAGTAAACACTATGGATGTAAAATTAAAAGACCCCGCAAATCCAACAAAAGGTGAGCTAAAACACTCTCCTGAGATAAAATTAGGCTCAAAAGACCTCAAAGGTTATACAACAGTTGAAGTAAATATTGGTCAAGCAGGAATTATTCACCCAAGCACTGCAAATCATTGGATATACGAAATAGAACTTTATGCAGATGGCAAAAAAGTTTCAAGTGTTTCACTAGAACCCGAGACTTCGAGGGGATACTTAGCAACTAAAGTAAACTTATCAAATGTAAAAAAACTCTCAGCAATCTCAAAATGCAACCTACATGGAAATTATACCTCCTCAATTAATGTATAAAAACTACATGATTCAACTCAAGAGTATAAAAAAGCTTCACTAAGCAGGAGCTTTTTTAAACTTGAACTTTCTTAAATTTTATACTAAATTCCCATAATCGTACTAGCTTAACGAATCGTAATATCAATGGAAAATCTACACTTTTAAAAATCATATTAACTAAAAAATATTAAGAATTTTAATACTCTGTTAACATTGCAATGTAATAATTTTATTATCAAAACTAGAACAAGGAGTTAGAGATGAAAAAGATTATTGCAGTTGCACTTTTAGCATCAGTTATTTGGGCAGCGGATTTTACAGGATACACGACAGAGCAACTCATAAGCATGAGAGGCACAGTCGCTGTTCAAGATAGGGTAGATTTTAGAGCAGAGATGCAAAAAAGAATACAGACAATGACACCACAACAAAGGCAGCTTTTTATGCAAAGTAAAAAAAATAGAAGTGGCATGGGAGCAGGTCGTGGTGCTGGAGGAATGGGACAAGGAAGAGGCAGACAAGGTGGTGCCGGCATGGGAGTGTACGGAAACTAGGTTATAATTAGGGACCTATTAATTACTCCTGTGTGTGGCAAAATTGTGGTACACTCGAGTTTTTGAGTTGTTTTTCTTTTTGAAATGTCGTAAATAGGGGATTTGAAGGTAAAAGTGGTGACCCCTAGGAGAATTGAACTCCTGTAACATGGATGAAAACCATGGATCCTAACCGCTAGACGAAGGGGCCATTTAATAACTTAGTGACGAAATT
>CAMZLS010000010.1 GCA_947311765.1 uncultured Helicobacteraceae bacterium | reverse complement strand
TTTAAACTGTAGAAGAATAAAGAGAAAAAGAGCACTTCCATAGCCTATAACAAATTGTGTCTGCATAGTGTAGTGTGAACTAATAAGTATATAAAAGAGCGTACTAAGGAATATTATGACAATAAAACGCACCAAGGCATTCTCAAATATTGCGGATATAATTTTTTCTGTCATAATGTTTTCTCTTTTTTTAATTAATATTGATGTGTGTCTATTTGTGGATAATCTCTTGGATCATAACTATCTTGCACTTTTTTTTCTTCATCAACTGTTTCAAACCAAAAATCATTATCTGTTTTTTTACTTATTTTGTATTTTTTTTGTAAAACAGGCTCTTTAGGTATGCTTTTTTTTAGCTTTTTTGTTTGCTTTACAGTATCTTGTAGCTCACTCTCTTCGTCTTCAAGATAGATAGGGGCAAAACACTTCTGGCAATCTTGCCAAAGTGTATTGTTGTAGTAGGTTTCTTGGGGCTTTGGTTGCTCATAGCGCTCTTTTTCTACGAGCTTTCTCTTCTGTTTTACTGGAACATATGTAGGTCTTGTTTGATTGGGTCTTTGAGCAGTTCTTGTGTTTTGATATAGAATTCTTGATGGGTCAATATCACACTTTCGTATGTATGCATCACTATAATAAGACTTGACACTCGTGACAGATGAGAGTGCCTGAGAATATGAGTTATACTCGCCAATGCGTAAGACAAGGTAAGAGCCACGCTCTTCGACTCTAGCATCATCAAAATTCTCAAAAATATTTGAAAGTTTTGAACTCATATGTTGAGAATCAAAAGCATCTAAAGTAACAACCTGAATACAGTAAGTTGCCCACACTGGAGAAGTTGCTAAAAAGAGCGCTAATAAAGTTTTTTTCATTAAATATAAACCTGAATTTTATTTCTATTGATATTGTAACATAATAGCTCGATACTATTGTGATACAATATCGTATTATAATTATGTTCTATTATCACGAAGGATTTAAGTGCTTATAAAAACACTATTTATTTTAACAATTCCATATCTTTTACTTGCCGACTACTGTATAGAAATAGATAGAATGAGTGTTGCTGTTGCCCAAAAAAAGATTTCAAATATAAAAAAACTTTTAAGTGAATTGCCATATCCAAACACGGTTGTAAAAAACGGATATTTCTCAATCTGTACGGGAAAGTTTAAAGATGAAATCTCGGCTCAAGCTCTTTTGCCATTAACAAGATCGAGATATCCAAAAGCAAGAGTTATTACAAGTAATAATGCGAAGCTTTTTATGCCCATACAGGATAAAATTTCACATGAGAATGAAGCCTTACATGTAAGGCAAGATAAGCAGTTGCAAGAGAAATACTTTTCCATAGAAATAGAGAAGTTTACACCAAAAGAATACAAAAACAGTAGTGTGTATATTGATAAAATATTAAAAGACATTCCTTTTAGTGAGGTGATTCAATATAAAAATTATTATTCACTCAGAACAGGGGCATTTGTTAAAAAATCTAGTGCAGATGTGATCTATTCAGTGATAGCTCGTGCTTACCCGCATGCAAAAATTGTAAGTTACAGTATAGATACTGAGCGGGTGAAGCCAACAAAAAGTTTCCATGTAAGCACAAATCAGAGATTGAGAAAAGATAAAGAGATTCTTTTAAAAAAAGATATAAAATATGAAAATAAAAAATACAATCCATTTGATATAGAAAATCTCAACGGCACTATTGCTTCTGAGCTTATGAGTAGAAAAAAAGAGGATGAATCTCTATTGTCAAAGTATAATGATATCCAAAAAAGAGTTTTACTAGACGATAAAGATACTTTTAGTGGTTTTTATCTCAAATCAAATACAGCATGGGACATTTTAAACAATGAGGTTGCTTATGATGTAAGGTTAGAGTGGGACATGTATGATCAAGGCTATTATCACTCAAAACGCAGTGATGAACAAAAAGAGATAGAGAAGAAGATAGAACTCTATCGTTCCTTAGACTATATCCAATCGCTCTCAAGAGAAGAAGCTTTTAGAAAGATGAAATATTATCTAAACAGTATAAACTCTTTTGAAACGATAAGAAGATTAAAAGTTCAAGAAAAATTTTTACAAGAGCTTCAAGCAAAATATAAAGCGAGATTAATTACACAGTATGAATATGATACTTTAATATTCAATATAGAAAAGGACAAAGAGTCTTTAAAATACTATCACAAGCTTACCTTGTTGAAAATTCCAGTAAAATTATGGCAACTCTTAAATCAGATTGAATATGTTCATCTCAAAGAGAATACAAAGCTTTTTAATGAGCAAAAAAACAACAGTGTTGATGGTAAACTTTATAATACCTTAGTGAGAAAAAACACCATTCAAAAGAGCTGGAGTGACAAGCTACGACTTAACTTTTATGTAGGACAACGCAAGATGTACGCCGCACAAAATCAGACACTCTTAGGAGTAGATGCGAAGATTCCATTGACCTCTTACTCTCAAAGTCCTGAACTTGAGAGCTTACAAAATCAGATTTTAAAAGAGCAACTCTTGCTTAAAGAACGTCAAAACAGAGATAATCTCACAGAGTTTATCTCTCTTTTTACCTATAAGCAGAGCCAACTAAAGAGACGAAAAGAGGAGCTGAAAAGATTATTGAAACACATTAGGGTATTACAAAAAGTTGAAACTTTAGGATATGGAGAACTTATTGCAAAAAGAGGTAAAAATCTTAGTGAGATGCTCTTGGAGTATCATGATATGCACTTACAAATTTTACTAGAGCGCCTTGATGTATATAAACTTTTAGTAGAGATTTTATATCAGACAAAAAGTAGTGACTTTAGTGATTTACTTGAATATGCTTTACCTGATTATTTGGACCATCGGGCGGAGCGTATTTAGCATTGAGCGGTGTAAATGTAATCTCTTTCCAAGGGTGTTGCGGATTTATTTGAGTTTTAATATTTCGTACTAAATTGTCATGTGCATAACCACCATGAAAATTAATATCTACATTAACAAGATTTAGATTTTCTAAAAGGTTGTTCGCACTGCTCCATTGGAGTGTAATGTGGCGAATATTTTTTATTTGCGAATCTCTTAATACCGAGTTATATGTTCTTGCAAAACGAAGATAGCCACTTCCTTTCTTGCCCTTATTCCAAGCACCATTTATGTAGAGATTTTTTAGATGTGCTCCAAGTACATTTTCCATAACAAGAGGATGTCTGCCACTATTGAGAATCTTTATATTTTCAGCAAAAACTTGCGTGGCATATTCAAAACGGATCATATCGACCATATTATCGGGATATACATTTTGATAAACAAACTGAACACTCTGAATACTCTCATTTTCAATGCTATGAGCAATGGTAAAATTACACAAAGTGATTTTTTTAATGAGATTGAGACTCCAGATTTCAGAGTTATTTTCACTAAATGGGGTACTTATTTTATGTGAGAGTGTTATAAGTTTAGTGCTGCGATTGTAACGATAGGCTTGAAATATCTGCTGTCTCAAATAGGGATATTTTTTTCTCCAAACTTGTGAGCCAATTGTATTGAGAAATTTCTTGGTATTTGGGGTGCGAATGAGTATATACTGAGAATCTAGCCTATCTTTTATATCTGCTTTGATAGTGACACGCCCTGATTTTGCGTCTTCTAAAAGAGATCCTATTTTTTTATCTCTTGAGCCTTTTATATATATTGCAGAGATATCCTTCGTATGAAGGTGTGATATGATAACTGTTTTCTCTTTGTTTTTCCCCTCCAGTGTGATGTAGTCTTTGTCTATAAGAATCGGATGATAGAGATCTATCGTTCCTTCTGGAAGGATAATTTTACAAGGTTTAAGACCATCACATTTTTGTATAAGCTGGTTGATTACTACGGAATCATCTCTCTTGTCATCCGTTTTAAGAGCGAAATCTTTTGCAAAAAAGAGTTGATATTGCTTGAGCTCTTTGGACTTCAAAACATCAGTATCTGGCAAGGCGAGGGCATTATGTGATAAGAGCATCGCAAAGATAAAAAAAGCGTAAGAGCTGATCATGATAAAATCTGGCATAATCTCTACGAGAGGGTGCTTTATCTTCGCTACGGAGTCATCACTTGATTGTACATCACCACCTTTGGACCATTTTTGATCTGAGAGATTGTAGAGTGCCTTTATCTTTACAAGGGAGCCAATCCACTGTCCATAAAGCATAAGAGGGAGTGTTCTTATGGAGACAACATGTCCATTATAGGCAATAACAGCTGTCTGAATAGAACGAACAAAGAGTATCCAAGCAAAATAGAACAAAAAATAGTAAAAGGCTTTAAAAATTCCTAAAATTATTGCCCCTGTAATTCCAACCAAAGAGGTCCACATAGAAATTCTCTGATCAAGTATCGCCCACCAGATAAAAAAACCTATGCGTTTTGGACCAAGTGCGAGTGCACGGTTTGTATTTCGTAAGGTATTCCCGTACCATCGATAAGGAAGAGAACGGCTAAGTTCTAAAAAGTCCGCATCACGACTCTCCAAAGAGTAGCAGAGCACATCAGGAAGATAGCGCATATTCCAGCCATCTTTGAGGAGGTTATACCAGGTTGTCTTATCATCTCCCATTAAGAATCTGAATTTTCCATGCATAACGGTTGTAATGACATCATTTTCCAATCTCTTAATGAACTCGTCTTCTATAACCAAGCTTGTTCTATACGCAGAGAGTCTCCCTGTGAGTGTTAAAACCTTATTTGAAAGTGCATGTGACTGAAAAAGCATATGGCGTTGCCCAAACTTTAGGTTAAACCAATCTTTATACCAATCTGAATTTGTTTTAATAAATGCTGCTTCGTTTGTTGTCAGCGCTCCAAGCTTAGGGTCTATGGAAAAATGAGGAAGCAGTTTCTGAAAAAAGCCTTTTTCAAGATAACTGTCTCCATCCATAAAAAATGTAACGCTATGATAATCATGTCCCTCTTTAAGATAGCGTCTTGCAATGGCTCGCAAACCGTGTCCCATTGCAATTCTTTTTCCCTCTTTTTGGTGTTGAAAAACTAACTCCACCTTATGACGCACTGTGTGAGTGCGATAGAGTTTCTCTATGATGCTATCTTCTTGTGTAGAACCACTCGTAGAGACAATAATGGTTGCATGAGATGGAATGGTAAGAAGTTCATTAAAGATTGATTTGAATGTTTCTATGCTTACCCAAGCCTCTTCCTTGTATGAGGGGACTAGAAAATATATATGATCTGGATATTTTTTATCTTCTTCAAGTGCATCTATCTGTTTGAGAAATTTTTTATAAACAAACTTATTGTATATAAAGCCGCGTATAATATTTAAACTCAACCAGCCATAACGCCAAAAAGCAAAAACACCAATAACTAAAATAGTCTCATTTTTTGCATAATAGACATACGGCCACATAATATACATAATGATAAACGCAAGACCCACATAGACAATAGTTGGCTCAATCAATGAGCGTAAAGCATCTTTTTTCCCGTATCTTAATCGCATCTTTTACCACAAAGGCTTATGAAACCATATTTTTACGCGTTCGTTTAAATTGAGGTTGTTGATTGGTTCATCAAAAAGAAGTTTCACTGTAACTTCATTTAAACTTATCTCATTTGAGACCATCGACTCGGTATTGATAGAGAGATTTCCAAGTGTCTGCACATGTGCAGTAAATGTTTTATCCAAACTAGGTATATAGACTTGTGCCTGCATCCCTTTTTTAATACTTAGAGTCTCACTTTTTAATACCTTACAGACTATATAAGGCTGTTTATTTGTTTGAATTACAATCACCTCATCACCTGAGCTTACATGGCTTCCGACAGTGGATTTGATTGCGTATATGCTTCCGTATGTAGAGGCAAAAACACGCAGATAGCTGAGTCTGTTTATAAGTTCGGAACGCTTAAGCTCTAGCTCTGTCTCTAATGCAATGATAGATTGGTTTGTAGTTGTTTTGTTTCTCTCTTTTTCTTGCAGGTAGCGAATATTGGCTCTTTGATATAGATCTTTTTCTCTGTTTAATTCGCTGAGTGTAATTAAACGGTTTTGGTAGAGTGAGCGAATTTTTTCATAGCGTTTTTGTGCAATGAGCTTCTCTTTGTAGAGTATATTTAGCAAGAGTAAATTTCCCTCTTTTTTTGGAGCTTTTTTTCTCAGTGTAGCTATCTTTTCATCTAAAATTTCAATTCTATCAACCGTTGAGCGTTCATCAAGTTCAAACAACAGAGTATTAGGCTCAACCATATCGCCTGCTTGAACATGCATCGCACTAATCTTACCATTAATATTTGGAGAAACTTTGACAAAATTTCCAGAGATAACTCCGATGGAGCGATAGACATATTGTACATTGTAAAAGACAGTGATAACGATAAGAACTAAGAGACTTATACCAAGTGTAATATAGATACGAGATCTTTTACGAAATGCTCGCTCTAGCGTTCCAGCCTCACTATCACTAAGAGCTACGGACTCTTTTAGAGGAGTATCTAGGATAGGTTCATTATAGATGCCTATAATCCCATCAGCATTTTCCAATCTCCCTTCAATAGAGAGCTCAAGATACTCACGCAAGACTCTTCTGTTTGATTCTGAGAGATTGATAAACTCAAAGCCACTAATTCCTTTTATATTGTTTTTGTATTTTATAGTGACAGGAATCTCTAGTCTAGCCTCCACAAATTTTAATAAAAGTGAGGCTGAAGAGACTTGATCGACTTCAAACTCTATGTCAAGTTCATCCACGCCAATACCAGTGAGTGACCAGTTTTTACAGGTGTAGATTTTTTTGTTAATAATCACTTCAATCGGTACATCAATACGATGTGAGCGACGCATTTGATTTGATTCTATTTTTATGCCCATATAATACAACCTGATTAGGGGCACCTCTAAAAACCCTAGATACTCTCAGGGTTTTTAGAGGTGCCCTTAGATATATGCCATTATATCTAATTAATAAGATTTATTTTGATAGAGTTTTGATAGAATTTTAAAAAGGAGTCAGTATGCCTAAAGTTTTAGTGCCATTGGCAAAAGGTTTTGAGGAGATAGAAGCGGTAACGCTCATAGATGTGATGCGTCGTGGTGGTATAGAGGTCTTAGTTGCTACTTTAAATGAATATAATGAAGTTGAAGGAGCAAATGCCATTATAGTTAAAACAGACTTACATGTAAGCAGTGTGAGCGTAGATGATATAGATATGATTGTGCTTCCTGGTGGCTGGGATGGAACATATGCGCTAGCAGATGATGAAAATGTTCAAGCTCTTCTTAAAGAGATGGATTCTAAGGGCAAAAATATCGGTGCAATTTGCGCCGCACCATATGCATTAAACAGAGCGGGTGTTTTAAGAGAAAACTACACCTGTTATCCTTCAGTAGAGCAGGAGATAAATCTCAAGGGATACCAAGCAGACAGAGCGCAAGTGGTAGAAGAAGCAAATATTATGACTTCAAGAGGTCCAGCAACTGCGCTATGTTTTGGTTTACAAATTGTCAAAAAACTTGTTAGTGAAGAGATGTATTTAGCACTTAAAGAGGGATTGTTAGCTACATATTGTGATTAATTTTCTTGACAGAGTCTTACATGTAAGGCTCTGTTTCCCAAGAAAACTCTTGAAATATATGTAAAAAAGTCTCATCCAAAGGCGCTTTTATCACAAGCTTTTCTTTACTAAAAGGATGGAGTATCTCTAATCTAAAAGCGTGCAATAACATTCGCTGGCAGTCAAAAACTTCTCTAAATAATCTGTTATGTTCTCCACGCCCATACTTTGTATCGCAGATAAGATGGTGAGAAATATGTTTCACATGGCGGCGTATCTGATGCTTTCGTCCTGTTTGAGGTCTTACATGTAAGAGCGAATAGCGCGAGTTTTTATAGCGACCAACAGAGTGAGGAATCTCAACACTCTCAAGACGCGTATATTCTGTAATAGCTTCTTGCGCTTCAGGAGTTTTTGAACGATTTTTATCAGATATTTTATCTAGTTTTTCGATTAGAGGATGATTGATTATGCCCTCAAGTTGCGTATATCCACGAACAATCGCAAGATAGTGCTTTTGAGTGCTATGGTCTCTAAATTGTTTAGAAACACGCGAAGCACTCTCTTTATCCAAGGTAAAAAGCAAAACCCCAGAAGTGGGTTTATCAAGTCTATGCACGGGATAAACATACCGCCCAATCTGATCGCGTAATAATTGGATAGCAAAGCGAGTTTCATGCCTATCTATGGGTGAGCGATGAACGAGCAAGCCTGAGGGTTTATTGATAGCAATGAGATGTTCATCTTGGTAGAGTATCTCTAGCATCAAATCACATACAGTAAAATCATAAAATAGTGAAAAATACTTCCACCTAAAACAAAAAGATGCCAAATAGCATGATAATAAGGCTTATGGTCTTTAATATAAAAGACAACCCCAAAGGTATAAGAGAGTCCCCCAGCAACTAAAAGCCAGATACCACCTTGGGCAACATTGGCGCTCAAAGAGTCCATAGCAATCACCACAATCCAACCCATCAATAGATAAAAAACTAGCGATAAAGTCTCAAAACGGTTTGGATAGAGAAATTTTAAAGAGATACCGATAAGTGCAAGAGACCATTGAAAGATTAAAATCCCCCAACCCCAATTATCTCCCATGCCAATAATAACCACAGGTGTATAAGTCCCTGCAATTAAAAAGTAGATGCTTGCATGATCAAACTTTTGAAAAAGAGCCTTGATAGGCTTGTGGGTAATGGCATGATAAAGTGTAGAAGAACCATACATAATGATAAGAGTAGTCCCAAAAATAGTTGCACTCACTATGTTTAAAGTGCCTCCATGCAAAGAAGCAAAAGCAACAAGCACAGCTAAACCTGCGATACTTAGTGCTAGTCCAACACCATGGGTGATTGAGTGCCAAATCTCTTCAACAAGTGTAAAATTATTGATTGATAATTCTGAATTCATTTGATATTGTAATGTACTTTTATTAAAGCCTCTTTAGACATTTTTTAAAAACTCCGATATTGCCTTACATGTAAGCACCCTATTTTGCATAAAAAAGTAGTGATCTCCATCAAACTCTACAAGCTGGGAGTCTTCAATCAACTCTTTGATTTTATAAGCACTTTCTATTGGAGTAGCACTATCTTCTTTTCCCCACAGAAGCAGAGTTTTTGCCTTACATGCAAGGAAGCTTTCACTAAAATCTTCATTGACTGTATATTTAAAAATTTCATACATATTTGGAGGAAGATTTTTACCATCATTGGCTACAAAGAGATTGCGTATGAAGTGTAATCCTAGGGGTTTTAAAAACTTATTGAGGGCTATTTTTGCTCTTACATGGAAGGGTTTTTTTGTAAGTATGCCTGCTGATGCTAGCAAGATAAGATATTTTGGGTCTAACAAGGTAGCCACCTTAGCTCCAAAGGAGTGTCCTAAGATGCACTCTTTCTTGGCAGTTATTTCCTCTAAAAAAAGATTGATTATATTGGCGTAATCTTGAATATTTAAAAAAATATCATTGCTAGAATTTCCAAAACCAGGCAGATCTATGTAGATATGGCGGTAATCCTCAAGGCATTTTGCAAAAGACTGTTGCATCAGCTCTTTATTGGAACCCCAGCCGTGTAAGAGTATAAAATCTTTTTTCGCTTGAGGGTTTCGTATCTCATAACTTATGTTAAAGTCACGATTTTCATAGGAGATACGTCTTAATGGCACTATTTGCCTTTAGCTTGGTTGATAGAGTGAATGTATTGATAATTTACCTGAGCTCTTTTTTGAGTGGGGAGGTTTTTAAGTAAATTTTGTATCAAAGCATCAAAATCTTCAAAAAGATAGTGCGCCATTGAACCTGGGATTGGGTTTATCTCATTAAGATAGACTTCATTTTCAATCACAAAGAAATCACAACGAATAAGAGCTCCTTCAAAAAGTCCATTGTAGATTTTAGAAAATGCTTCTTGGAGTTTCTCTACCATAAAGGCATCTAGCTGCGCTTCATTTGCCTTAGAGGAGCGTGAAAAATCACGATATTTTTTATCAAAATCTAAAAAATCTTGTTTTTCTGGCTCTTCTACGATGGAATATTTTATCTTGCCATCAAGATTACAGCCTGCTAGATTATACTCTTTTACGCCAGCCACAAAAGGCTCTACTACGACACGCTCATCAAATTCAAAGGCAAGATCAAGCGCATACTCTAGCTCGCTTGCCTCTTTTACTATACTCACACCGATAGAGCTTCCTAAGCGTGCAGGTTTGATGATGATTGGCAAGGCAATACTTGGCTTTTCTCCCTGACATACAATCTCATACTCAAGGCTCTTTACATGTAAGGAGTCAGCTAGCCATTTTGTATAGCCCTTATCGAAACTAAAGACAGAAGCCTCTTTGCGTGGACCAATGTAGGCGATATTATAAAAGTCTAAAATCGAAGCGATTGTGCCATCTTCACCATCTCCACCGTGAATAAGATTGAGTACAGGCGCATTAAAGAGCTCTTTTGAAAAAGTCTTGCGTAGCTCAAAGCCGCCCTTGATTACATGTAAAAGAGGCATCTTTTTATGTGCCCCACTAGAGAAGCTTTTTGCTTTCATCTCTTTTGTATCGACCTTATAAAATTGATGGTCTTGGTCACAAAAAACGAGTGTAATGTCAAAGGAGGAGAGCTTATCCATAACTGTGATAGCACTGACTATGCTAATCTCATGCTCATAACTTGCTCCGCCAAATAAAATAGTTAATTTCAATAAATTCCTTTTAAAGTTTTTGTAATTTTTTCAGTGCTTCTCGCACCAAAGAAGAGGTATCCGTAGCCTCACATGTAGCCAAGGTAGAACTCACCAAATCTTTTTTAAATCCTAGAGATTCAAGAGCTAGCATCGCCTCTGCTGCTGCTGGGTTAGTACTTGTATTTGAATCGGCTAAAATCGCATCAAAACCATTAAGCTCAACTAAGATACGCCCTGCACTCTTAGGCCCAATACCTGGAACTTTTTTCAGTGCAGTAATATCTCCTGAGCTGATAACTGAGGCAAACTGTGAAGCTGAAAATGTCGAACAGATAGCTAGAGCAACCTTTGGACCAACGCCACTGATTTTAATCAAACACTCAAAAAGAATCTTCTCTGACTTTTCGTAAAATCCATACAACTGTTGCGCATCTTCTCGGATAATATGCTTTACATGTAACTTAATATTTTGCGTATTTATCGCCCCAAAAGTTTGCAATGAGACAAATACTTCATAGCTTAATCCTGAGACATTTACATGTAGAAACGTGGGCTCTTTGTACTCTATAATTCCTTCAATACCTACAATCATCTACTCATCTACCTCAGCAATATAAAATTCTTCCTCTTTTTCCACTAAACCTAAAATTTTCATGACACTATTATGCTCTGGGACAAAATTAATCTCTAAGGCAGGATTTATTAATTTAAAAATGATTTCATTGTGATTTTTCCAACGATCGTTATTGATAATGCGTGCTTCAAAAATATCATTTTGTGCTGAATTATACTTAGCTTTAAGTAATTCTAGGTTCTCTTTTTTATCTTTCAATTCTGCCTTAAGCGCATCAGAACGTTCGTAATAGAAGTGGAATTGCTTATACTTTTTTACAAAAGCACTAGGCATCTTAACACCACTTTGTTTATAATGAATAAGACGTTTTTTAATATCTATATAGGCTGGTTCATTTTTCTTTATAAGGGTCATATGACGCTCAACCTCAGCTTCTAAAACCTTTAAACTGTCTTGCGTCTCTTTTATAAGCTTTGATCCATCTGCAACATCATTTTGGCACTCTTGAGAGATGAGAGGATCAATTGTTAAGGTATTTTCTCCCCCTTGTACTTTATTAATGGTGATAGAATGCGAAGCATTCAGTTTGACATGAGAGCCTAAGGTTTCGATAGTAATCTCACGCGCACTCACTCTGCCACCTAAAGCTTGAGAAATAGTAACAATATCACCTATCACCTCGCCATGCTCTAATCGTGTTATATGAATCTCACGTCCTTTTGCCTTACCTTTGTGTATATTGATATCTAAGATATCTGACTCTACATAGGAGCTTTTATGCGTCTGCCCATCAATAGTTGCTTTCATAGAATGTACTTTTGCATTTGGCCCAACATTGCCTTCAACATGGATTTCATTAACCTCAACTTCCATCCCCATGCCAATAGCATCTTTCATGACATCTTTTTCACTAACATTTATCAAAACATCTGCATCAAGATCTGTTTCAATATTTCCTGTTGTCTTAAAACTGATCTCTCCAAGTTCAACTTCTGATTTTATATCATAGGTGCCATTTTCAAAAACAACATAGCCATTTTCTTTAGAACGATAGAGAATAGATAAATCATCTTCAACTACAGCAATCTTTTCACTCACATTAAATGTTGGTTCATTTTTAATAATCGACTCAGAAGGTTCTATATATTCACCACGACAATCACGCCCAGGAGTTCCTATCTTAGGCTTAATATACTCTATAAGAAGTTCATCTTCTACCACGCTCAGAAGATAGCCTCTCCTTGCATAATCAATTCGGTCGGATTCATTCATCTCTTTTTTGTTTTCATAATGTAATATCAAAGCATCATCAACTGTTTTTTGGGGCTCAATACCTTGAGCAACTTGTAAAATCTCTTTTTTCTTAAATTCTATAATATTATTTACCTGAAGCTTGGCATTTAAAGAACTCACTGATTCAGCCATTGTTCTATCAAAAATTCCAATCATAATGTTGGCTCGTAATTTCTTTTTATTAATAAGTGTTATAAAATCTTGAGAAAAATTTTCATAATATTCAAGTGTAGAACCTGGTTTAATTGTTAAATACACTTTAGTCATCGTTGAATTTGCACCGATAGAAACTTTCATCGTTGGAAAAGTAGATTCTTTTACTAGAGTAAATATCTCTATCTCGTAAGATTGCTTGATTTGAAAGTCTGAAGAGTTAAGCTGAGGATCATTATCTAAATCTTTTATCTCATCTGCACTCAACTCTTCCCAATCTTCACTGTCTTGTGCACCACTTTTTGTATAAGTTTGCATAGAGAGAAGGTTAAAATCAAGCATTCCAACAGGAACTTTATAACTTGAAGAAACTCGAACAAGCTCTTTGGCAATATTATCAGTTCGTAAAATAACTGGCTGAATAGTTTTTATTGCGTTAGCGTCTTTAGCTTCACTCATTGCCACCCTTGCAACTTAAATTAGTAAGACATTTTAATCAAAATTTGGTTAAACTTTTGTAAAAAGCATAAAGACATCATGTTTAAAGCCATTTTCACCAACAGTTTTGGTATTCTTTTCTCTCGTATTTTGGGGTTTATCCGTGATTTACTCATGGCATCATATTTAGGTGCAAATATCTATAGTGATCTCTTTTTTATCGCCTTTAAACTTCCAAACCTCTTTAGGCGTATCTTTGCCGAAGGCGCTTTTACACAAGCTTTTCTTCCTGCATTTACTCGATCGCGTCATAGGGCTGTCTTTTCTTTGTATATTTTTACGCTTTTTTTGACCATTATTATGTTTATAACGATGCTTGTCAATTTCTTTCCGGAAGCTTCTGCTAAAGGGATGGCTATTGGATTTGATGAAAAAACTGTGACTTTGGCAGCGCCTTTTATAGCTATTAACTTTTTTTATCTGCCTCTTATCTTTGCTGTGACTTTTTTAAGCACCCTTTTGCAATACAAAAACCATTTTGCTACCACAGCATTTGCAACAGGACTTCTCAATATCGCTATGATAACCGCCCTATTGCTTTCTCAAGAGATGCAAAAGAGTGACATTGTTTACTATCTCAGTTATGGCGTTGTTATCGGTGGAGTAGCGCAGTTTCTTGCCCACCTTATAGCTCTGTATAGAGTCAATCTTTTTACATTACTCATCGGTGGAGCCAAATATTATAAAAAAAAATCATCTGTTATCAAAGGAGAGATCAAACAATTTAAAAGACAATTTTTTCCAGCCGTTTGGGGAAATTCTACGGCGCAATTTTCTGCTTTTTTAGATACATGGCTTGCTAGTTTTTTAGCTACTGGCTCTATCAGTTATCTCTACTATGCCAATCGTGTTTTTCAACTTCCTTTAGCGCTTTTTGCTATCGCTACAAGTATCGCACTTTTTCCAAAAATAGCGCGTCATCTCAAGCATGATAATGAAGCCAAAGCCTCAGAAATATTACAAAAAGCTTTTTGGTTTTTAGCCTTTTTATTAAGCTTTAGTGCTATAGGTGGGGTGATATTGTCCCAAGAGATTACTTGGCTTCTGTTTGAGAGAGGAGCCTTTACATGTAAGGATACATTAGACACTTCTTTTGTCTTACAGATGTATCTTATCGGACTGCTTCCCTTTGGTCTGCAAAAGCTTTTTTCGCTCTGGCTCTATGCGCAAAACCGTCAAGGTGAGGCAGCAAAAATCGCAACATATTCGCTTGTGACAAATATTATGCTCTCTCTTGCTCTTATCGCACCACTTCAAGCTGCAGGGCTTGCTCTTGCCACCTCTCTTAGTGGTTTTATTGGCTTTATTATGACACTAAAATTCTTTGGATTCAAAAAGTTTTTAGCTATAATCTCACACAAATTTAGTCTTATTTGGTTCTCTTCTAGCTTGATTTTTATTATTTTTATGCTCTTTGTTAAGGAATTTTTACATGTATATATTTGACTCTGTTACAAAAACAAAACGCCTCTTCACGCCTCAAAACCCAAAACGCGCTACTCTCTATGTCTGTGGTCCAACAGTTTATGATGATGCTCATCTAGGACATGCAAAGAGTGCTCTTGTTTTTGATCTACTCTCTCGTCTGATTCGAGCAAATGGATATACGCTCATTTATGCAAAAAATATCACCGATATAGATGATAAAATTATTAAAAAATCGACCGAGAGTGGCATAAGTATCAAAGAGCTGACCGATACTTATACTGAGGCCTACCATCGTGATATGGATGCCTTAGGTGTTGTTCGTCCCAACCTTGAACCAAAAGCTACTGAATCATTTGAGGCAATGATACAGATGATTCAAGACCTAATTGATGCAAAACATGCCTATACTACCGAGAGTGGTGATGTCTATTTTAATACTAAAAGTGATTCAAAATATCTTAGCATATCGGGTAGAAATCAAGATGAAGATGAAACGCAAAGCCGTGTGCAGAGCTCTACATGCAAGATAAACAATACAGACTTTGCTTTATGGAAAGGGGTACATGATGAGAGTATCGCCTTTGAGTCTCCTTTTGGAAAAGGTCGTCCTGGTTGGCATTTAGAGTGCTCTGCTATGATAGAGAAGCATTTAGCAGGTGAAGGAAAATTTGCAATAGATATTCATGGTGGTGGAGCTGACCTACTCTTTCCACATCACGAAAATGAGGCTGCCCAAACACGATGTAGTTCACATCATGAACTAGCAAATTATTGGATACATAACGGTTTTGTAAATATAGATGGTGAGAAGATGTCTAAAAGCTTGGGTAACAGCTTTTTTATTAAAGATGCTCTGAAAAACTATCATGGTGAAGTTCTACGCTACTACCTACTAAGTACCCATTATCGTAGTAATTTTAACTTCAATGAAGAGGATTTAATCGCCTCGAAAAAGCGCCTTGATAAGCTATATCGTCTTAAAAAACGCCTTTTTGGGCTCAAAAATTCTGAAATAAAAACTGATTTTCAAAAAAAAGTTTTAGAAGCACTCAATGATGACATGAATGTCTCTATCACCTACGCCCTTATAGATGAGATGATACAAAACACTAACGAAGGTCTTGACAAAAACCCTAAAGACAAGCTCTTAAAACGCGATAGTGTTGCTAATCTAGCCTTTGTGGAAAATCTACTCGGTTTTGGAGCGCAAAATCCTTTTGAATATTTTCAATTTGGGATAGATGAGCAGACTAAAGCAGAGATAAATACTCTTATCGCACAGCGAAGTGAAGCAAAAAAAGCGAAAGATTTTGAACGCTCCGACGCTTTGCGTGATAAAATTTTAGTCTTTGGTGTAAATATTATGGATACTACCGAGGGGACATTTTGGGAGCAGATAAAATAATATACTTTCCAAAATTCTCTATCATTTTAAACTCATGTTTGTGGCAAAAAGTAGAGTTCATGACACACAGCATCTCTTGTGCCTCCTTTTTAGCTTCTTCTTTAGTATTATAAGTTTGTATTTCAGAAAATCCACCTTTTAAAAAACAGCGACATGCATTTTTTACTTCTACTTTATACATAATTTTTCATCCAATATTTTATTCATCTTGCAATCTTTCTAGCAACTCTTGAGAAAAATTACGATAATCTTTCATACCCTTAGAGCGTCGTACAGACAAAACAAGAGGATCACCTGATGCAAACTGAGTCGCAAGTTTAATATCAACTCCAATAGGAGAGAAAAGCTTCTCTTTTCCAAAAGAAGTTTTTACTTTTTCTAAGGCTTCTTTATGCTCTTTGATATGAGGATTAAACATCACAGGCAAAATATTTACTTCGGCTATATTGCGTCCAAGTTGTGTAGCGCTTTGATAAATTGCCCGTACCATTTGTCCCACCGCAACAACACCTAAATGATGAGGAACAAAAGGAATCACAACAACATCAGCAACCTCAAGAGAATTTTTTAAAAGCGCATCAAATGTTGGTGGCGTGTCAATAATACAATAATCAAAAAATTCTGCAATAGACTCATCTTCAAAACGACTTTTTAAAACCCCCCTTAAGTCGGTGTACTCATATACATCAAAGAATTCTAATGCGGGTGAAAGTGTTAAATGCTCATGCACAGTAGGAATAAATGTTTCGCTTAATGTGCTGCCAAAAAAAATAGAATGTACTCCTAAAGACTCTGATGGAGCAGAGCCCACACCTATAGATGCATGACCTTGCGTATCAAAATCCAA
>CAMZLS010000009.1 GCA_947311765.1 uncultured Helicobacteraceae bacterium | reverse complement strand
ATGTATATACCTGAAATAAAATTCTCACTTTGGGCAGATTTTATCGAACGTGATTTTTTAGAAAATGAGTTTAAGGATTTAATTGATAAAGGTATCGTCAATGGTGCAACATCAAATCCCGCTATTTTTAAAAATGCAATCTTGAGTTCACCTGCTTATAAAGAACAGATCGTCTCTTTAAGTGGAAAAACTCCTAAAGAGATTTATGAGGCAGTGGCTATCTTTGATATTCAAAAAGCTGCGGATATTTTACTGTCTTTGCATGTAAAGGGGGATGATGGCTATGTCAGTATTGAAGTAGATCCTTATCTTTGCGATGATGCGGAAGGCACTATTGCTGAGGGTAAGCGTCTTTACGCACAGATAAATCGCCCTAATGTTATGATAAAAGTTCCTGCAACTCCAGCAGGATATGAGGCTATGGAAGCTTTGGTAGCAGAAGGTATAGCAGTGAATGCTACGCTTATTTTTTCTAAGAAACAGGCAATATTTTGCGCGAAAGCATTTGAGCGTGGCTTGCTTACATGTAAGCAAAAAGTTGATACTGTTATTAGTGTTTTTGTTAGTCGAATTGATCGTGCTTTAGATGCTAAGCTTGAGGAAAAAGGAGTCCCTACTGCTTTGGCTGGTATCTATAATGCGGCAGATATTTACAGTGTAGTTAATGCGATGAAGGTTGAGAATTGTCGCACTCTCTTTGCAAGTACGGGTGTCAAAGGTGACGATTTGCGAGCCTCGTATTATATTGATGAACTTTTAGCACCATATAGCATCAATACCGCTCCTATTGACACAGTGCACTCTTTTGTTCAAGGCGGCGATACTATAGCAAAACTTCCTCTAAGCATTGAAGTGATTCGTGCTCATTTTTCCCTTATATCTGAGGTAGGTATCGATTTTAATGGGGTGATAGAAAAACAGATTGCAGATGGACTAGAAGCATTTAAAGATGCTTTTAGTGAAATTTTAACAGCTTTGGAGGTCTAAGATGTCAGGAGCTGCTCAAGATGAATTTTATGTTAATGTTGATGCTTTAACTTTTGAAACTCTTAAGAAAGTTCGGGCTTATTTAAAGCGTCTTATTGATGTTGGTGGAAGTGACTTACATGCAAAGGCAAACTCTGTTATTCGCGCCCGTGTGAATGGTGATATAGTCCCTCTCTCTGGTGAGATATTTTCCAAAGAAGATGCTCTGACTTTTGCTAAAGAGTTATTGCGCCACCGTTTTGCAGAGTTTGTAGAGAAAAAAGAGCTGGATTTAACCTATTTTTTTGATGAAAATACCCGTTTTCGTGTTAATGTTTTTTTTCAAATGGATGGAGTATCCGCGGTCTTTCGTGTGATTCCTGCAAAAATTCTCTCCATTGAAGAGTTACAACTTCCAGATATTGTTCATAAATTTACACTTGCAGAGCGTGGGCTTGTTTTAGTTACTGGGGTGACTGGTAGTGGTAAATCAACAACGCTAGCGGCACTGATTAATGAGATAAATTGGAAACGTCGCCGCCATATTATTACTATCGAAGATCCTATTGAATTTGTGCATAAAGATAGAAAATGTATCGTAAATCAGCGCAGTATTGGACAAGATAGTTTAAGTTTTGGAAATGCTCTGCGTGCATCACTACGGGAAGATCCTGATATTATTCTTGTGGGGGAGATGCGTGATATGGAGACTGTTGAGATCGCCTTACATGCAGCAGATACAGGTCACTTGGTCTTTTCTACACTGCATACACTTGATGCAAAAGAGACTATTAACCGTATTATTGCTATCTTTCCTACGGAGGAGCAAAATCGTATTCGTTTAACACTTTCGTCTGTACTTGAAGGTGTTATTTCACAGCGTCTTATCCCTACTGTTGATGATAAGCGTACTGCTGCGCTTGAAATTTTGGTGACAACCTCTCGCATAGAGCAGCTTATATTAGAAAATCGTGATAATGAGATTAAAGATGCTATTGAAGAGGGTAAGGAGATATATGGCTCTCAAAGTTTTGATCAGGCTATATTAGACCTCTATAATAAGGGTAAGATTTCCAAAGAAAAAGCTTTTGAAAATGCAACTTCACCATCTGACTTGAAGCTCAAAATGGATGGTGTAGTAGGCTCGTCTGATTCTCAAGAAAAAGCGGGTGAATATGGTCAAGACAAAGAGTACAGAGAAGAAGATATCTTTGAACTCAAGCAAGATTAATCTTTTTTTAGATAAAATTGCGCTCATTTTTAAAACAAAGGACTTCTATGTTAGAAGGTATTATTAGAGAGAGTACTGGCAAAAGAGCTACTAAAGCGTATCGCCGAGATGGTTATCTAATTGCAAATATTTACGGAAAAGGGCTTGAAAATATTCACGCCGCATTCAAAATGAATGAATATATCCGTACTGTGCGCAAAAAAGAGACACTCGCATTTCCAGTAAGTATTGATGGAAAAGAGTTGAACGTTGTTGTTCAAGGGTATGAATCTCATGCGGTTACAGGAAACCTTTTACATGTAGATCTTATGGTTGCACAGCCAGGCGTTGTGACACACTATCATGTTCCAGTAAATCCTCAAGGATCACCAATCGGTCTGAAAAATAAAGGGATGCTTTATGTTGCTAAACCACGTCTTCGTGTAAAAGCAACTATCGAAAATATTCCAAATGCGATTAATGTTGATGTTACTAACCTTGATTTAGGTGATTCAGTATTGATTCGTGACCTTGCAGAGGAAGCTAATCTTACATTTACTGACGCAGAACGCGTATCAGTTTTAAGTATCATTAAAGCGAAATAATTTTGCTTATCGTCGGTCTAGGAAATCCTGGAGCGGCGTATGCCAATACTCGCCACAACATCGGCTTTATGGTCATAGATGAACTCTATCGTCGCCATAATCCTCAAGTTATTAAAAAAACTGCCTTTGAAGGTGATCTTTTTAAATTTTCTTCTCACTATCTTCTTAAACCCAAGACCTTTATGAATCTTTCTGGACGCTCTATTAGTGCTGTAAAGCAGTTTTATAAGATTGATGAAGTTGTTGTTGTTCATGATGATTTGGATCTTCCTTTTGGAGCCGTGCGTTTTAAGCATGGTGGTGGGCATGGAGGGCATAATGGACTCAAATCCACAGACGCTTTAATCTCTAAAGAGTATCTTCGTATCCGCATGGGGATTGGTAAGCCAGAACATAAGGGAGAAGTCACCTCTTATGTTTTAGGAGCTTTTGATGAAGCTGAAACGAAACATCTTCCCTCTTGGATAGCGCATACTGCGGATGCAATTGAAAAATTATTTGACTTAGAGTGGGAAAATGTCGCTTCTAGGTATTCAATAAAAAAATTTACGCTACAATAAGTGATGCTTACTTTTAAATATATTGCTCTGCACTATCTTAAATATTTTTTGATAGTTCTTTTTGCTCTTGTCTTTTTTATGGTTGGATTTGATTTTATACAGGTCTCTAAAAACCTTCCTGACTCAGCAAATCTTGTGGTGATATATGTAGTTTTCAAATCATTTTTTGCTATTGATATGATGCTCCCTCTCGCCTTGATTTTTGGAATGATTGCTACAAAAGTGCATCTGATACGCTCTAATGCTTTGGTTGCTTTTTACTCTTTGGGGTATTCTAAAACAGATATTTTAAAACCTTTTGTTGTGATTTCTGGTGTTACTATTATCATCTATATAGCTTTGCATACTACAGCATTCGCCCGTGCGGACGAGTACTCCAATAATATTCGCTCAAATTCTCAATTTATTAAACCAACAAGTAAGCTTTTCTTTACCTATGAAGACCAATATATCTATTTTGGAGATCTTTATCCACTTCAAGAGCGTGCTGAAGATATTCGTATATTTAGGGTTGAGGGCGATGAATTAAAAGATTTAGTTGTAGCAAAAGAGGCTTATTATCATGATGAATATTGGCATATTAAAGAAGCTTCACGGATGCAAAAACCTCAAAGTCTCTCTCTTTTAGGAGAAGGAATCACCCTTACTCAAGAGCATAATCTTAAGCTTTTGAAAGGATTTAGACCAAAAATTCTTGATCAAGTGTATGAAGGAAAGGTAAACTTTACGATAATAGATGCTATTGACGCAATGCTTTTATTAGAAGATCAAAATATCAATACAGATAAGATTAGAAGTGCACTCTATCGTATGTTTATTCATCCTTTTTTTGTGCCATCTTTGATTATTATTATCTTCTTTTTTGTTCCTATTAGTTCGCGTTTTTTAAATGTTTCTCTTTTTAGTTTTGGAGCTATTCTTGCGACACTCATTATCTGGGCAATTCTCTTTATGATGATAGAACTTTCTAACACAAAAACCATTCCAAGTGAAATAGGAGTTGTTTTGCCTGTCTTAATTCTCTTTAGCATCTCTATATATATTTGGCAAAAAAACTGCATTAATTGCCACCTTAAAGCAAGTTAATCACTAATATCGAACTCTTACATGTAAGGATAAGCCGATTTTGGATAAAATAGGCTTATTATGAAAATAGGGGATATTGAGTGATAGATTTTCATGTATTAGCTAAAGAATATAGTACACCACTTTATGTATATGATTTTAATTATATGAGCAGACAATTTGAAGCATTAAAAGAGGCATTTAAAGGCAGGAAGTCGATTTTAGCTTACGCAGTTAAAGCGAACTCTAACTTAAGCGTAGTGAAACATTTTGCACAGATGGGTTCTGGTGCAGATTGTGTTTCTATTGGTGAGGTACGGCGTGCTTTGATGTGCGGGATTCCTGCCTATCGTATTATCTTTAGCGGGGTTGGAAAGCAAGACCACGAGATTAGAGAAGCACTTGAGAGTGATATTTTATATATAAATCTTGAAAGTGACGCTGAGATGCAACGCGTTGAGATGATTGCTAGAGAGTTAAATATCACTGCTCGCATTAGTGTTCGTGTTAATCCAAATATTGATGCTAAAACGCACCCATACATCTCAACAGGACTGCATTCAAGTAAGTTTGGCGTAGATTTAAATAGTGCAAAGCGTATGTATATCCGAGCGAAAAACTCACAATATCTTGAGCCTGTTGGAATTCATTTTCATATTGGAAGCCAGCTTACAGAGCTTGATCCTATTCGCGAAGCAGCAGAGATTGTTGCGGATTTAGTGCGTTCGCTTTCTGCTTTGAAAATTAATTTGAAATTTTTTGATGTTGGCGGTGGTTTAGGTGTTCGTTATAAGAATGAGACAACTATTGAGCCTTATGAGTATGCACAAGCTATTCTCTCCACCTTAACCGCGCTTGATATGACTATCATCTGCGAACCAGGACGTTTTTTGACAGCCAATGCTGGATATTTCCTGACGAAGGTTCTGTATGAAAAACAAAATGGTGATAAGCGTTTTGTGATGGTTGATGGTGCAATGAATGATCTGATTCGTCCAAGTTTGTATGAAGCCTATCATCATGTAAATACCTTAGACAAAGAGGGAGAGAAAACTTTAGCAGATATTGTAGGACCAGTATGTGAAAGTGGTGACTTTCTTGCAAAAGATTATGCCCTGCCGATGATGCAGCATAATGATCTCTTAGTTTTTGAAAGTGCAGGTGCCTATGGTTTTGGTATGGGAAGTAACTATAACACCCGTGGTCGCTCTGCTGAGGTGGCATTAGAAGATGGCAAAGCCCGTCTGATTCGCCGTCGAGAGAGTTTTGATGATATTATCGCAAATGAGCGTGAATTTTTAGAGGCAAATGAATGAAGACTTTAGATCAGTGTCGTGAGGCCATAGATAGTATTGATAATGAAATTTTACATTTATTAAACCGTCGCATGCATGTTGTTGAGCGTGTTGGTGAGATTAAAAATGATTCGGGTGGCGCTATCTACAGGCCTGAGCGTGAAAAAGCAATTATCGATCGCTTAGCAAAGTTGAGTAAAGATGAGGTACTCAATAAAAGTGCTATAGAAGCGATATTTTTAGAGATTTTTGCAGTAGCTAGAAATCTTGAACTTCCTGAACGAATTGCATACTTAGGACCTGAGGGTAGCTTTACGCATCAAGCAGCAGAATCGCGTTTTGGTGCTATGAGTGATTATCTGTCATTAAGTTCTATCGCCTCTGTTTTTAAGACTATTGAGGCTGGACGGGCAAAATTTGGTGTCGTTCCTATAGAAAATAGCCGTGATGGTGTTGTGGGTGAGACCTTAGATCTGCTTGCAAAAAGTCCAATGAAAATCGTAGCAGAACTCTATATGCCAATTCATATGTCCTTTGCTACTTCCGCGCGAAATATCAGCGATATCAGATCAATATACTCTAAGGATAAAGGTTTTGGGCAGTGTAGAGAGTTTTTAAGCCAACATGGCTTGGAAAATATCGAGCAAATCCCCGTAGAATCAACCGCAAAAGCTGCTATCTTAGCCTCAGAAGACCCTCATTCTGCTGCTATCTGTTCACATATTGCTGCCAAGCTTTATGGCGTGCCGACAATGTTTGAAAATATTGAAGATATTCATAATAATTTAACTCGTTTTGTCATCTTGAGTGATTTTGAAAATGCAGTGAGCGGTGAAGATAAGACCTCTATTTTAGTGCGTTTGAAAGATGCTCAAAAATCGGGAGCCTTGGCGCACTTCTTACGAGATTTTGACGAAGGTAATGTCAATCTTAGCAAGATTGAGAGTCGCCCATCTCGTGATGATGAGAGTTTTGGGTATTGGTTTTTTATAGATTTTTATGGTCATATTGAAGATGAATATGTGCAAAAAGTTCTTCAAAAACATACTGATGAAGT
>CAMZLS010000008.1 GCA_947311765.1 uncultured Helicobacteraceae bacterium | reverse complement strand
TCACCACGAGAAGGCAATGTTTTCAAAGTCACTGCAATGCGCTCTTGCATCTCATTGGCAGCTTTATTTGTAAAGGTGAGCGCCATAATTTTCTCAGGAGTAACATCCATAAAAAGCAGACTAAGATAACGAACCACAAGATTAAAAGTCTTTCCACTCCCAGCACTCGCCTCATAGGCTAAAAAAGGCTCAAACATCTGTTCTCCTAAGTCTATTTTCTATTGCATAAGATTTTATACTCACAATACTTACATGAACTGAAATCTTCACAAAGTTCAAAATTAAACTCTTTTGTATTTTTGAGTGCTTTTAGATGCGATGTAAGTAGCTCTAATTTTTCTACTAAAAAAGACTCCGCAACTAACTTGCCTGTCTGTAAGTCATAAAAACTACACCCGCTAACACGACCCAATGTTGATACTAAAAGATAGTAAAATTCTAACTGAAAATCTGTGGCCTCTTGAAGATTTTTTGCAGTGTAAAGCTTATAATTTCCACTCTTATAATCTATCACTTCATAGTTCGCATCTAAGGTATCCACCCTGTCAACTGTGCCATAAAGCGTTAAGCCCTCATGCTTACATGTAAGACTCTCCTCGCAACTATCTACCCTATACCCTAAGTTAAAACGCTCTATCTCATTGAGATAAAAATCAGCTAATTTTTTCTTCCATAACTTAATCTGATAGCGTACAAGCGGATTTGCTTCACTCATCCCATCTAAAATATTTTCAAAACTTTTTTTCAAACTCTCTTTATCATGAAAACTTTTTTCTTGAGTATAGAGATCTTTGAGAGCCTTATGGAGTATATTGCCTATCTCGTACTCTTTTGGAAGCTCTTGAGGTATCTCGTGAGATCTTATTTTAGCGATATATTTATAGTAAAATTGACGCTTACATGTAAGGAAACTTTTTAAACCAGTTGCAGAGAGTTTGTTTACGGTGAAATCATAAGAAGCTACTATCTCTTTGATATGCTGCTCTTTTAAAGAGCCTCTTTGAAAAAGAATATCGCTATATATTTTGCCATCAGCAACTTCTGCTTTGTCAATACCGAGCTGTGTTAAAAAACGAGAAGCTATTGCATCATCACTCTCAACATATGATATCGCCACTTTTTTCGCACGCGATATAAGAAGATGGTAGTAGTGTTTTTGAAGAGCTTCTCGCTCTTTTTGAGTTGGCAATCCACTATGTTTGCGTATGGAGCTATTTAAGAAGAGATCTTTTTCACTAGATCGAGGAACAAAGCCTTCATTAAAATCTACAACAATCACGCCCTCATAGCTCACACCACGACTCTCAAGTAGCCCCATAACTGTGATTTTACCTCCACCAACATCATCAATGGAGAGATTTTTTAGGCGCTGTAAGAAGATATGTAAGACCTGTTTTGTGCTTAAAACTTTCAGGTGAATGTCTAAGGTATGAAAGGTATAAAGCTCTTTCTCTACAAGCTCTTTTTCTCTACTATTTTCTTCATTTTCAAGCAAAATAGCTATAAAATTGTCAAAACTCTCTGCTGTGTAACGCTCATGATATATAGGACGCAAGGCGTCAAAAAACTCTGCTCCTAGGCGATTTATTCTCAAGCTATTTTGGATTGTAGTGCTATCTAAAAGTTCTAAAGTAGCTTGTATCTTTTTATATAATTGACTCTCATCAAAAGAGCGTCCCATAGCAAAGTTAAAATTGTTTTCACTATCAAAAAGACGCATTTGAGATGCAAAAGATTCATCAGGAACTATGACAGCTATATGTTCGGGCTCTATCCCTCCTTTTATCATCAAATAGAGCTCATGCTTTATAAATGCTATCTGTTCAATGCGTTCACTAAATTGCTTACATGTAAGGTTTTGATATTCTTGCGCTTTCTCTTTTGAGATGATTGTAAGTGTAGTCAGACTGATAATATAACGATGGTTTAGTTCAAATTTAAAACCTAAATCAGAAAACTTATCTACTGTTTTTATATTATACGAGGTGCTGACAAATTCTATCTCTAGATCTATCTCTTGTGCGCATTGTTTTAAGATATTAAGTTCAAAATTAGTCAGATATCCCTCTAGCAGCAGATGAATTCTATCGAAACGCTTGAGATAATCTCTATTGAGTGTGTACTCTTTTTTCAAAAAGATACTATCTATCACACCCTCACGCTTACAGATACTCTCATAGCGTCTATAAAGCTCATGAAGCACACTTAAATGCTCTTCATACTCACCATAAGTATCTGCTAATTCAAGTGTCTCTATCTCTATCTCTTCCCCACTTAACTCCTCTAAAAATCTAAAAATATAAGAGCTATTTTGTATAAATGTAAAAAAATTTCTCTCTATTTGCAGAGAATCGAAATTTTTAAATTCACTCGCTTCTAGTAAGAGAAGATTTCTTCTATCGGCATCAAGATTTATAGCATCTTTAAGACTTAGTATTCTATTTAAAAATTCGCCAATAGTTATAATTGGGTCTAAAAAAGTGTTGCTGTTTTTAAGTGAAAGTATTTTGTGACGGATAGCACGAGAAGAGGGCAAAATAGTTAAAGTATTTTGCATATCTCTTCTTAGTATTCAAATGTATTTGGATTGCGCGTATCTGCTTTAAGATTTAAAAAGCGTAACTCATCACCAAGTCTAACTGATGCTATAATATTCCAGCGACCCTCCTTAGGAAGACTAACACTTTTAAAGGTGTAAACACCATCTACTGCTTTAGGATTATCTAAAACTATATCATAGTCATTTTCATTAGGACGGGTAATTAAGGCTTTTACAACGGCATTATCTATGGCTTTTCCATATTTATTGATAAGTTTATATTTTATCTGTGTCTTTGTTGCGCTGATTGGTTTGCCTACATAAGTAAAATCATACTTTTTATCAAAAGCAATCTTTTTTAAGATAATATCGTTGACATTTTTGTCATATTCATGATAATAAAGCATATTTCTATCACTAGGCTCTATTGGATAATCCAAAGAGACGACAATAGTCATATAAATTAATCCAATAATAAGCACAAATGAGAGTGCGATTCCAATTGGCCAGCGTAGTGCTTTAGGGTCTTTCATTTTTCATCTTTCTTAGTAAATATTTTCTTTTTATATAAAGATACAAAGCATACAGTATCATTGCGTAAAATAAAATTCTTAAAACCAAAAATACTTCTTTATTGGCATTTCCAGGAACTGTCTCTAAGGCAATATCTTTACTTCGTGCAATCTGCTCTGCCAAATCAGTATATCCGTTTTGAATAGCTGCACCAAATTTTTGAGACATTGGCGTATGCTTTGCTTTCATAGTAAGAATTGGTAGAATTGTACCACTATTTGGCATAGGACTTAGCACTTGGTCTTTATCAAATAGCGCATAGAGTGATTGCGGACGCGCTAAGATATCGATCTGCTTATCAAATTCCGAGACCACTAAAACAATCGCAGGTTTTGGAAGCTTAGCGATTGCCTCTTTTTCATAATCTACGATACTCATTCCATGCGGCAACTCTTTTAAAACAGCTACATAAAGACCTATACCACTTTTTTCATGAAGTTCTCTTCCTATTGCATTGACTTCAGTATTGACATATTCAAGAAAAATAACTTCATCTTTATAGAGATAATTCACTAATTCAGGTGCGCTTTGCAAGTGAGTAGCTTTTGACTTAGCTATCTGACTCGCTAAATCACGATAGGCACTTTTAATTGCACGCCCTACATTCTCTGCTTCTGATTCATCTTTAGATTTTCCTCTTAGGATAGGTAAAATACTTCCTGTATTGAGTGTGGGATTTAAGATTTGCGGCTTGTCAAAAAGCTTTTCCAATGCAATATCACTCACCACAATATCAACTTCTTTCTCTTCTTGCGAAAGCATTAAAACTACCGCAGGTTTTTCTAAATCTTGCAAGATCTCTTTTTCATACTCTGTAAGATTTTTATCTTTTGGAGTTTTTTTCAAGATCATACTATAGAGGTTTATCCCCGTTTTTTCATGTAACTCTTTACCGATTGTGTTTATTTCTTTCGTGACAGAATCGAGAAAAACTACTTCGTCTTTATAGAGATAGGATGCAGATAGCGTTGTTGCGAAAAAAAGAGTGAGGGCCGCTAGCCCTCGTGAGATACTCAACAGAGCACCCTAAACAATGAAAAGGTGATTTGGAGTAACCACTGCATATATTGTATATATAGCCATAATTATTAATCCAACTGCAAGAACAAAGTTCATATCAAATTTCATTCTACTCTCCTTGTTTTACAATACGATAATGATTAACAGCGCTCTGCGTATCAATCATCTTGATATCTTTAGCATTAACAATAGTATAGTAAGTCGAAGCGTTTGATTGTTGTACGCTTATTCCCCATACAGTTAAGCCAGCCAAAACAGAAAGCAACAATACAGTTGCTATCAACATACCAGGAATAGCTTCAAAAGCAAATATACTTCTATTTTCCACTATCTCTCCTTTACTTGCTTAAGCTAGTGACATAAGCACCAACAGCTTTGATTTGTTGTTCATTTAAAATATCAAATGACGGCATCTCTCCGATAGCAGCTTTTTTGCCATGTTTTAGCACAGCAGCAACCAACTCAGGATTAAACTCAGCGATACTTGGTGCAAGAGAAGGTATGCCTTTTCCATCTGCGCCATGACACATAGCACAGGTTCCAGCGAAAATATCTGCGCCATCACCCTTCATACCACTGTCTAAGTAATTAGCTACAGTAGCGATTTCAGCATCAGTAATCAGTGCATTTGTATTCGCATTGAAAAGACCATTACGGTCTGGCATTGGAGCAGCAAAACCTAGGCTATTCGATCCATTTTCAATTACATGTTTCACAGAAATGGCTTCAATACGCTTATTTAAATCAGCAGCTTTACCATCAATACCATCAGCCGAAAGACCATGACACTGAGCGCATTGAACTATAAATACTGACTCACCCATTGCAACTAAAGTCTCTTGATCCATATTTGCATGCTGTGCAGCAAATTTTGCATCATGAGCTTTAACTTCTTCATTATATTCACCTATTTGAGAGTAAGCATTTACTGGATAACCGGCAATATAATACCACATACCCCAAATCATTGAACCAAGAAATAAAACTGACCAACCCATAGGAAGCTCATTTTTATACTCACCAATACCATCCCAGTTCTCATCTGCTAATTCACCTGATGCGGTGTCATTTTGCATCTGACGAACATATTTAATAACAACAAATGCTGTAATTAAAACAAGTGCCACAGCACCTGCAACAGCGAGTTGATTAATAATATCTTGACCCATACCGCCTTTTACTCCACCAAAAGCCATGTATGTGGCTCCAAGCATCATAGCGACAATAATAACTCCCCATAGCATCAACTTATTCATTATGCCTCCTTCTTTTTCGTCTCATCTTTTGAGATCTCTTCTACCGGTTTATCGGTAATATCATCATTGAGAGCAATATTGCCATATTTCTCATAATCACGCGTCCCTTTTTTCTCACTACTATAAAGATGATAGATGTACGCATACAAAACTATCGCCATAGCCGCAGTAAAGAAAAAGTAAGCATACGCTTGTATCTCTGCAATATCCACCCTAACCTCGCTTACTTAAGACTGTTCAAATACGCAATCAATGCAACGATTTCAGGAACTTTTCCTGCCGCTACTGCATCTTTTACATCTTGATTTTTCATAGATGCTGCGATAACTTTTGCATCAGCTAAAGCTTCTGCGCGTGCACCAGCTACATCAGCTGCCATTTTAACAACCTCAGTTGAACCATCTTTCATAGGAATTGGCTTGTTATAAGGTACATTAAATACTTTATTAACAGTTACCATCTCCGCATACGCTGTATCAAGATCAGCAGCATTTGTAAACATCCATTTGTAAGCTGGCATTACTGTACCAGGAACAACAGCCGATGGATCCCACATATGGTTTTCATGCCAATCAGTTGTACGAACATTACCAATACGCATCAAGTCTGGACCTGTACGCTTTGATCCCCAAAGAAATGGACGATCATAAGCATACTCACCACTAAGCGAATATGAACCATAGCGATCTGTTTCAGACTTAAATGGACGAATAAGTTGTGAGTGACAAGCATTACAACTATTTTTAATATAAACATGACGACCAGCAAGCTCTAATGTAGTGTAAGGCTTTGTACCGATTGTTGGGCGTGACTGCTCAGCAAAGTTTGGAAGAACTTCAACCAACCCTGCAAACGCAACTGTGATAAATAGAACTACCGTAAAAAAGAACGGGTGTTTTTCTAACCAATGAAACATAATATACTCCCTCCTTTTCTAAG
>CAMZLS010000007.1 GCA_947311765.1 uncultured Helicobacteraceae bacterium | reverse complement strand
CAGCGTGGTGAAACTTGATGTATAATAAGGATGATTTATGACTAAGATAAGTATTGTTTCTAAAAAAATGAGCTTAGCTGTGATTGTAGCGTTATCATTTTCCTCACTTGCATTAGCAAAAGATAAACTGAGTACGCTTGAATTGATTAATATTGCCGGCAAGCAGAGAATGTTATCTCAGAGGATAGCAAAAGATTATCTCTATAGGGGTGGTAATATTGCTGTAAACAAAGCAAACAAGCAACTCTCTCGCACACTGAGAGAGTCGCAGCATGCACAAGCTAGCCTAAAAAATTCTATTGACAAGCCTAGAATAGTTAACCTGCTAGAATTTGTTGATATGAATAATGAAGATATCTTAGCTAAGACCCAAGAGGACTTCAATATAGACAATGCTCAATATGTTCTTGATCTTAGTGAGACTATGCTAGAAGGTAATGAGTATATTATGGTCTCTCTCTCTAAGCTCTCTAGTGCAGAAACATCAAAACTTATTGATTTATCTGAACGACAAGGTATGCTAGCCCAGCGTATCGCAAAATACTACATTGCTTATCAGCTAGGGATTAAAGATAAAAATACCATCAAACAGATGAATGCTGCTGTTGAAAGTTTCACTAGAAATCACAAAGAGCTTATGAGCAACAAAACAAACTCTCCAGAGATAAAGAAAAAACTTAAAAGAGTAGATAGACTATGGAAAATTGTCTATAAGTTTTACCTTGATATTCAAATGGGTGGATTGCCACTCATTGTTTTCAATACTTCTGATGAAATTACGAGTAAAATGGATGAGATATCGTCACTGTATGTTGACTTAAAAAAATAGCTGAAACCACAGGAGTCTATTATGAAACTATACATTAATATAAAATATTTAATAGTTGCAATTATATTTGGTTTCGCTACCACTCAGGCGGCAGAGATCAAAACAAGCATGAACGCCATTTTAGCATCAGGCAAGCAGATGTCAAATATGAGAAAAATGCTAGAGACTTATTCTTTGATAGCTACAGAAGTTTCATATAAGTCACCAAACGAGACACTCAAGAAGAGTATCAAAGAGTATGAGAATACAATCAATGATATAGACAAAAATTTCAAAGATGAATATATCAAAAATAGCATTGTGCGTAGCAAAAAGGCATGGAAGCCAGTCAAGACTGCGCTATTAACTGCACTTAATGATAATGATCCAGACAGACTTATGAAAGAGGGTCTGTTTATACATGGAAATATTCGCTCTGTCATTGTGGAATTAGCAAATATGAAAAAATATCTGCTTGAAAAAGAGAAAATAAATGATAGTAAAATGTTAAATGCATCTATAGAGATAGCCGCATCAGCTAGAAGACTTTCTACTCACTATATGATGAAAATGTGGGGATTACCAGACCCAACCATAGAGAAACATTGGAATAATGGGGTGAGGATATATGCAAATTCAATAAAGATGCTTAAAAGTTCAAAATATTATAAAAGTCCTGAATTTAAAAAGCTTTTAGATGCGACCAACAAACATTTGAAATATTTTAATACTGTATGGATGTTTGATAATAAGTTCATGCCCGTCATTGTGCAAGAAAGGGCTGATAAAGCTTATAATAAAGCTAACGATATGAGTAAAATAATTTTGACAGAGATTTCAAAATAATTGTTGTATCAATATAATGCAAGTAAAATTGTATAAAATAATTTTGTGAAAAGAGAAGGGAAAAATTATGACAATAAATAAAGTACGGCTAAGTTCAATAATTGTTATTGTGCCACTTCTTGTTGTATTTGTTATTGGGATTTATTTTATACAAAATATTTGGAGTAGCTATATACAGACACTCGATCTTCAAAAACACCTCAACAAGACAGAATTGTATCAGTCACTAGAAGAGTCTGTCACTCAAGAGATAATCTGTGCAACAATTATGAGTGCAAATCAAAAGAGGCTCAAAGCAGAGTGTCAAAAAGACAGGGATGCTACTGACTTGATTGCCAATCAACTTGGGCAACAATCAAATGATATTTCACTAATCGAGAGAATAAATACGCTCTTTTTTGACACAAATAAATCTTCAGCACCTAAGGTTAAGCTTTTTGAAGATGTCCATATAGCAAATACTCTAGAAAATATTCGATACAACATAGATGTTGATGAAAGCTTAGGACTCTCTATATTCTTAAATGGAGAGTATCATAGAAAAATCTTGCACCCTATCCAATCGTATTGGGATAAAGTGAGTTCATATGGGACCAATGAAAACAAGCCATATCTGACCTTTTTTAGAGATATGAGTAAGCTTTATACTAATGCTACAAATGAAGAGATACTTGTTGTGTACTTTTTGGTAAACGAAAAGTCATTCCTCTCTACAGATCTTGCTAGATGGGATAATTATATCAGACAGTCAGCTGTACCAGATATAGTGAAATATAATTATATTACACCTATTAGGAAGGATTTAGATCGAGTTTTTTTATCAAAAAAAACTGATGATATAATAAGCAAGCTAGATAGTATGAGGATTGATATTCTCTTAGATTATACTGATGCAAGATACAGCACAACTACAAAAGACTGGGTAGCAACAATTCAGGAAAAGCAGAATCTTTTTAAAAAATCAAAAAAAGATACACTGCAATTTTTATCAGCAAAACTAGCAGATAATATTCAGTCTAAAGAGTCTGTGCTTTTGGTTAATATAGTGGTGATTATACTAAGTTTACTGTTTATACTTATTGTGCTTGTACGAAATTATATTGTGTCAAGAGGTGAAGACAAGGCGCTTGAAGAGATGATGAGTGAGGTTAATATCTTAACATCAAAAAGTAGAGATGAAATCACAGAGTCAGTAGGTTCTCTCGAGGATCTTTCGGACAAAAAGAAAATCTACTCCTACTTCTGCTCTATTATTAAATTACTGCAAGAAAAGGAGCTTATAGCAGAAGAGGCAAATATAGCAAAAGATCTCTTTCTTGCAAATATGTCACATGAAATTCGTACACCTCTTAATGGTATCGTAGGCTTTGCTCAACTACTCAAAGGGACGGATTTATCTTCAGACCAAAAAGAATTTGTTGATATTATTGTTGATAGTTCAGATAACCTCTTAGGTATTGTTAACGATATATTGGATTTCTCAAAAATTAATGCAAATAAGATGGATTTAGAGTATATTAGCTTTGATATTTGTGGCAAACTAGAGTCCTCAGTCGAAACCTTTGCTTCAGGAGCAGATGAAAAAAAGATAGATCTTGGCATATCCATAAATCCAGATATTCCTTCAAAAGTTTTCGGAGATCCCATTAAGCTATCACAAGTATTGACAAACTTGATTAGCAATGCTATTAAGTTTACGCCTATTGGGGGCGAAATTAGTTTCCATATGGATATAGTTAAAGATGAGGAAAACTACACTACTGTAAAATTTGCTGTAAAAGATTCAGGAATAGGAATAAGCAAAGAGAAAAGAAAGAGCATATTTCAAGCGTTTTCTCAAGAAGATTCTGGCACGAGCAGAAAATACGGTGGTACAGGCTTGGGCTTAACTATTTCAAGTAATATTGTAAAACTTATGGGCGGTGAACTAGATGTTGCTGACATTGAGGGTGGAGGCTCTTGCTTCTTCTTCACGCTTAGACTAGAAAAAGATCTCCAAAGCATTAAAGATATGAATGACAAAGAGGATGTGGTTTGTTCAAATCTTTCTGTAGGCTTTGTTAGTCCTTTACTATCTACAAAAAGCCAATCGTATAACAATTTAAAATTATATGTTGAACACATGGGTGCCTCGTTTCAACACAATACTTATGATCAGCTCTTTAGTAAAACAGAAAAGATGGAAGTACCTGATATTTTATTTTTAGATCATCATTATGAAAGTAAAGCAGATGGACTAGAAAAATTTGCTATTTTAAATATACCTATTGTACTAATGACAACTGGGAGGATGAAGCAACTTGTTGATTTGAGTAAGTATAGTTATATCAAAACTATACAAAAGCCTATCACAAAAAGAAAAATCATGCAAATCATGCATGAAAATATATACGCTAAAGATAGTTTAAATAATCCTAATGAAGAGACTTCTCTGCCTATGGCACATTTTAACAAAATAAATGCTTTGGTTGCAGAGGATAATGTAATAAATCAAAAATTGATTTTACGTACATTGGAGAGATTTGGTCTAGTTGTAACATTGGTGTCAAATGGATTTGAAGCTTTTGAAGCACGAAAAAATGCTAAATTTGATATTATATTTATGGATATTCAAATGCCTGTAATGAACGGTATGGAAGCTACAGAAAAAATATTAGAGCATGAGAAGAGATATGGTTTAGATCATGTGCCTATTATCGCATTGACAGCCAATGCGCTCAAGGGTGATAGGGAAAAATATATGAAAATTGGCATGGATGGCTATGTCTATAAACCACTAAATCTTAGCGAAATTAAGAATATCATTGAAAAATTTTTACCTGATAATATTAGTAATCAAACAAAGATAGATGTGCTTCAAGAATTAGACACGCGTGAAGATGCTGACGGGATTGAAGTTATCAAAAAAGAGAAATCTCAAATTGGTAATATTGAAAAAGGCGAACTTACAAATACAACAAAGGCTGAATATAAAGCTGTACTTCTTTATTGTAAGCATAGACTCGAGCAGGCTATCTACGCTGCAATACTGAAAAGATCTGGATATGAAATTGCTACAGCAGATAGTATGGAGGAGTTTATTGATTTGATAGAAAATTATCTCTTTACTTATGCCATGTACGACTACTCTTGCATCCATGGTGATTTATGTAAAGTCGCACAAAAAGCCAGAGACGAAGGTGTTGTACCTTTGGTTTTTATTGAAAAAGAAGATGATGATACTGATATATGTGCCTCTACTATCAGAGCAGGTGATAATAAAGATATGATATTATCAAAAATGAAAGAAGCACAATAAGAGGGGTTTTCCCTCTTCCGTTCAGTCTCCAATCCCCTTGTTTGTAGCTTATTGCAAGCATAAATTCCCTTGCATGTAAGTTGATAAGCGCCTGACTTCTTTTGAAAAAATTCAAAAAAGATTATTTTATGAGCAGTTTTATAAAACTTTAAAAGCCAAAAAAGAGTAGAATGTTTCCAATATAATAAGGAAAAAACATGGCACTAAAAGTAGCGATTAACGGAACAGGAAGAATAGGAATGATTGTAGCAAAGATTGTTACATCTCGCGATGATATTGAGCTTGTGGCCATTAATACAACAGCTAAAGCAGATATGCTTGAGTACCTTTTTAAATATGACAGCGTGCACACTGGTGTAGATGCAAAAGTTATTGATGATAGCACTATTATGATTAATGGCAAAAAAGTTACAATGTTTAGCACTCGAAACCTGAATGAACTTGATTTTGGCTCTGTTGGGGCTGAGCTTGTTATCGAATGTACGGGTGTATTTTTGACAACAGAGAAAGCGCAAGCCTATATTAAAAATGGCGTGAAAAAAGTTGTTATGTCTGCTCCTGCAAAAGATGATACACCTACTTATGTTTTAAATATCAACACAGATGAGTACAAGGGTGAGGCTATCATCTCTAATGCTAGCTGTACAACAAACTGCCTTGCACCTATTTGTAAAGTTTTAGATGATGAGTTTGGTATAGAAAATGGTTTAATGACGACCATCCACTCTTATACAAATGATCAAAATGTTTTAGATGTGAAACACAACAAAGATCAACGCCGTGCAAGAGCAGCGGCAGTTAATATGATTCCAACAACAACAGGCGCAGCAAAAGCCATCGCCTTGGTTATGCCTCAGTTAAAAGGAAAACTTAATGGTTACGCTATGCGTGTACCAACTCCTGATGTTTCCGTTGTAGATTTAACTGTAAACCTTAAAAAAGAGACAACGATAGAAGCAGTAAATACAGCTTTTGAAAAAGCGGCAGAGGGTAAGTTTAAAGGTCTTATCGAAATTGATACGGACAAGCGTGTTTCAAGTGACTTTATAGGTTCCACTTACAGTTCAACCTATGTTCCCGATATGACAAGTTTAGTGGATGGGACAACGCTGAAAGTTCTTGCTTGGTATGATAATGAGTGGGGATATAGTTCACGTCTAGTAGATGTGTGCGTTCTTGTTGGAAATAAGTAATGCTTAGTTTTAGAAGAGAGTTTTCTTTTGAATTAACATCAGAGCGTGAAGAGATTATGCAGATGGTTATGGAAAAGCTCACGCATGAGATGATAAGCGATGAGATAGGATATTATAAACTTCCTACCTCTTCGCTTGCGCATCTTCAAAGACTCGAAAGTATAGATACTTCTAAATATGAACAGATAGTTATCATAGGTGTTGGCGGCTCATCTTTAGGAATTAAGGCTATTGACTCGATATTGAGACCTTTCACTCCTGACGCAAAAGAGATACTTTTTTTTGAAAATTCAGATCCGATTACTATTACAGAGACATTGACAAAAATAGATCAAGAAAAAGCACTCTTTTTTATTATCTCAAAATCAGGTTCTACGATAGAGACAACTTCTATATTTAAGAGAGTTATCTCTACATGTAAGCTTGACCTTGATGGAGAAGATGCCAAACGCATTTTTGCTATTACAGATAAGGGCTCTTCACTCTCAGAATTTGCACAACATCATGGCATTCATGAATTTAATATTCCAGATAATGTAGGCGGACGCTTTTCAGTTTTAAGTGCAGTGGGTGTTGTGCCTTTACAGATAGCTGGCTATGATATGCAGACACTTTTAGGGGGTGCAGGTAGTTTTGTAAACAGTTTTTTTGAAAACCAAGAGCAACATCTTCTTGAAAAAGCCTGTTACATGTATGAAAATTCTAAAAAACAGAGTATCAATGTTCTCTTCTCATATGCAGACTGTTTAGAAAATTTGACAAAATGGTATGTGCAGTTGTGGGGCGAATCATTAGGAAAAGTAGATGTGAATAAAAATCGTGTAGGTTTAACTCCTATCGGTATTATCGGTGCGGTTGATCAACACTCATTTTTACAACTTGTTATCGAAGGTCCACAAGATAAAAGTGTGACATTTATCAATATCGAAGATTTTGAAAATGATTTATCTGTTCCAGACATTAGCCTTCATAGCATAGAAAAAACAAATTTTATCAATAATCAAAGTTTTAACACCCTTATCAATGCCCAATGTGAGGCAACAGCGCAGAGTGTTATAGAAGCAGGTGTAGCAGTAGATAAGATAAGCCTAGATAAGGTGACACCACAAAATATTGGTGCTATGATAGTTTATTATGAACTATTGACTTCACTTATTGGCGCAATGCTTAGGGTAAATACCTATAATCAACCAGGTGTAGAACTGGGTAAAGTGATACTTTACAAAAATCTACAAAAATAATTTAAGGATTAGAGTGAATCTATTTTCATACGATATTAGCAAAAAATACAGTACAGCGGCGGCATATTTCTCAATGGAATTTGCTATTGATCAATCACTTAAAATCTACTCAGGTGGATTAGGATTTTTAGCAGGTTCTCATATGAGAAGTGCTTATGATTTAAAACAAAATGTTATAGGTGTTGGGCTTCTTTGGAGCTTTGGTTACTATGATCAAGCACGCAATGAAGATCGAACTTTGCGTGCATCATATACTCGTAAGTTTTACTATTTTTTAGAAGAACTTGATGTTAATGTACATGTAAAGATACATAATGAAGATGTAAAAATCAAAGCTTTCTTAGTGCGTCCAGATGTGTTTGGAACTGCACCGATGATTTTACTCTCAACTGATATCGATGAAAATGATTATCTTTCTCGTACTATTACTCATAAGCTTTATGATGGAAATGAGCGTACTCGTGTTGCACAAGAGATAATTTTAGGCATTGGTGGAACAAGAGTTCTTGAAGCACTTAATCAAAAAATTGATATCTATCATATGAATGAAGGTCACGCGCTCCCTCTTGTGTATGAGCTTTATCAAAAACACTATCAAAATATGCAAGAACTTCGCAAGCATGTTGTTTTTACAACACATACACCTGAAGCTGCAGGAAATGAGATTCACAATATAAACTTCTTACATGAGATGGGCTTTTTTAATGGTCACTCTTTGGAAGTAGTGCGTGAAATAAGTGGCTATGAGCATGGAGATGATTTTTCTCTCACAGTTGGCGCACTTCGTAGTGCAAAAATTGCCAATGCAGTTTCAAAAATCCACGGTGTTGTCTCCAATGAGATGTGGGGTGATGTAGAAAATCGTTGTGAGATTATCTCTATCACCAACGCACAAAATAAAAAGTTTTGGACAGATAAAACTCTCTTTCGTGCCCTTGATGAGCACGAAGATTATGAAGTAGTAGCACGTAAAAAACACTTGAAAAAGATTCTTTTTGATGTAGTCGCCGATCAAACTGGCAAGATGTTTGACCCTGAAGTCTTAACTATTGTTTGGGCGCGTCGTTTTGCAGAGTATAAGCGTCCAGGTCTTCTTAAGTATGACCTAGAGCGTTTTGAAAAACTGATGAAAAATACCAAGAGACCAGTGCAGATTATCTGGGCAGGAAAACCATACCCAACAGATCATGGAGCAACTGCTATTTTTAATGAACTTATCCATATCTCACATCATTATAAAAATATGGCAGTGCTTATCGGCTACGAACTCTCACTTTCGCGTCTTCTTAAGCAAGGAAGTGATGTCTGGTTAAATACACCTCGCATTACTCGTGAAGCAAGTGGAACAAGCGGAATGACTGCAAGTATGAATGGCTCAATTCACTTCTCTATTGATGATGGTTGGCATCCAGAGTTTGCAAGAGATGGTAAAAATGCTTTTACTATCCCTGCACTTGATCACACCTTGCCTATTAGCGAGCAAGACCGTATTGATAATGAAAATATGATGGATATTTTAGAAGATAAAATCCTTCCAACATATTATGATAAGCCTGAAGAGTGGGTTGTAATCATGAAGAATGCGATGTCAGAGATTGAATTTGAATTTGATTCAGGACGTATGGCAAATGAATACTATGAGCGTATGTTTAACAAATAAGGAAAGTTCTTGACCTCTAATCTTGATTTTATGCATGGTGTTAAAAGTTTAAAAAATATAGATGTTGCAGGCAAGCGTGTTTTAATACGGGTAGATTTTAATGTCCCCGTTGATTCACACAATAATATTACAGATGATCGTCGTATCCGTTCGGCGTTGCCTAGTATTAACTACTGTATAGACCATAACGCCTGTTCTATCACTCTAGTCACTCATTTTGGGCGACCAAAAGGGCAGTATGATGAAAAATATAGCCTCAAACATGTTCGCAAGCGACTCGAACGTCTGTTAAATAAAAAAGTAGAATTTATTGAGGATTTTGAAGCCTCTAAAGGTGAAATTGCAACCTGTTCGCTAGAGCGAGTTTTCTTGCTTGAAAATATCCGTTTTCGTGAGGGTGAAAAGCAAAATGATACTGAATTATCGAAAAAATTAGGCTCAATCTGTGATGTATTTGTAAACGATGCCTTTGGAACATCGCATCGTAAACATGCCTCAACTTATGGAGTGACTGAATATGTAGATACTAAAGTAGCAGGCTTTTTGATGATAAAAGAGATTGAAGCATTTTCAAAAGCCTTGCTTAATCCTACACGTCCTATAGCTCTTGTTGTGGGTGGTGCGAAAATTTCTTCAAAAATTACTCTACTTAAAGCGGTGCTTCAAAAAATTGATAAGCTTATTATCGGTGGTGCTATGAGTAATACTTTTCTAAAAGCACTAGGCTATGATATGCAAAACTCTTTATATGAAGAAGATTTCATTGATACAGCTCGTGATGTTTTAGATTTAGCGCGTAAAAACAGCGTAAAAATTTATCTCCCTGTTGATGTAGTGATTACAGATTCAACCGAGCACTCTGTTGATGTAAAAGTTGTCCCTTCACAAGATATTCTTGAGGGATTTCAAGCGGTTGATATTGGACCTGCAACGGTAAAACTTTTTAGTGAAGCTATTGGGCTTTCAAATACAATTATCTGGAATGGACCTATGGGAATTTATGAGATTGATAAGTTTTCAAAAGGGACTTTTAAAATTGCGAATGCAATTGCTGATTCTTATGTTTATACTATAGTGGGAGGTGGTGACACTGCGGATGCAGTTGATAAGGCTAGTGAAGCTGAAAACTTTAGTTTTATCTCAACAGGCGGTGGTGCAAGCTTAGAACTTTTAGAGGGCAAGATTTTACCAGGTTTTGAAAATCTTGACCGTATGGATACATAAATAAAAAAGGAAAAATTATGGTAAAAATTACACCAAAAGGTAAGAAGTCTTGGGTTACATTTAGTTTTACTCCTAAAGAGGATGAAGATGTGGTTCTTTGTGGTTCGTGGAATAAATGGAAAAGTGAAGCTATGAAAATGAAAAAAAGTGGTGAATTTTCACTAAGAAGACTCTTGGATGCCAATGCTCAATATGAATTCGGCTACCGAGTAAATGGTGCATGGCACTGTGATGATGAACTTGAATGTGTAACTTCTCCATTCGGTTCGCAAAATTCATTATTAAAGTTGTAGTTTTTACTTAATTTTTATGCATTTAAGATTAGAATAAACTATATGTAAAGAGGAGATGCCATTATGAAAGCTGTAGTTATGGCGGGTGGATTCGGAACACGAATTCAGCCTTTAACCAATTCAAGACCAAAACCAATGTTACCTATCGTGAACCGTCCTATGATGGAGCACACTATGATGACGCTTAAAGATTTAGGCATCACTGAGTTTATTGTATTACTCTATTTTAAGCCTGAAATCATTCAAGATTATTTTGGAGACGGAAGTGATTTTGGTATCAAAGTCTCTTACATTATTCCTGATGATGATTATGGAACTGCGGGAGCTGTTAAACTTGGACAAGAGCTTATTGGTGATGAAAATTTTATTATTATCAGTGGTGACCTGGTAACTGACTTTGATTTTCAAAAACTCTTTGATTTTCATACACGCGAAAAAGCACAGCTCTCTATTGGACTGACCTCTGTTGATAATCCTCTGCAATTTGGTGTTGTTATTGCCAATGAAGATAATATCATTGAAAAGTTCTTAGAGAAGCCGAGCTGGGGCGAAGTTTTTAGTGATACTATCAATACAGGTATCTATATTGTAGAACCAGAAATTCTTGATTTTATTCCAAGGGGTGAAAATTTTGATTTTGCAAAAGATTTATTTCCATTATTAATGCAAAAAGAGATTCCTCTGATGGCACATAGCTTAGAGGGCTATTGGCGTGATGTTGGTAATCCTGAAAGTTACCGTGAAGTTTTTGAAGATATTTTAGGAGAGAAACTCAACTTCACTATCCCTGGAAAAGCACAAAGCTACCCCGATGGAACACTCTATAGTGATGTGGCGTATGATTTAGATAAAAGTATTGAAATTATTGGTAATGTAGTCTTAGGTAAAAATGTTACAATTGAAAATGGCGTGAAACTAAACAATGTAGTCATTGGAGATAATGTAAGTATAGCAACGGGCTCTAATCTTCGCAATAGCGTACTCTGGGAAGATATCAACATAGGTAAAAATACTCGTCTTGATAATAGTGTCATCTGTAATAATAATATCATTGATAAAAATGTTACGGCAAAAGCAGGACTTATTTTAGCCCAAGGATGTGAAGTTGGAGAACTTGTAACATTTGAGCAAGATGTTGTTATCTGGCCAGATAAAAAAATCGAAGCCGCTTCTATTATTAGTAATAACCTTGTTTGGGGAAATCGCTATAAAAATTCTATCTTTGAAAATGGAACAGTGACAGGAAAAAGTAATGTTGAACTCTCGTGCGAGATGGCAACAAAACTTGCGGAATCCTTTGCTACACAACTTCCTGTTGGCTCTAAAGTTATTGTTGGACGCGACCACGATAAAAACTCGCGTATGCTCAAGCGTGCCTTTTTAGGGGGACTTTTATCTGCTGGTGTGAATGTTATTGATCTTAAAAGTACGCCACCGTCAGTTTTGCGTTACACCTTAGCACATGATAACTCTCTTGTAGCGGGTGCACACTTTAAGCAAGATCTTATCGACCCTACAAGTTCTCAGGTTACTCTCTTTAACGAAGAAGCAATTCGTATTGATTCAAACTCTTCAAAAGGAATTGAAAAAGCATTTTTTATAGAAAAATTTCGTCGTGTAGATTATTCCCAAGTGGGTGAAATTCATGAAAGTTTACATCATCAAGAGTGCCATAATTACAAGACAGCAGTAGAGCGTAGTATTGATCAAGGTATTATTAAATGTGGTTCTTTTCGTGTCGCGGTTGATTTGATGCATGGGAGTACTGCTGATATTTTCCCAACGATGCTTAATGATTTAGGACTAGAAAATATCGTCCTTAATGCCTACCATGACAGAAAAAAACTTTTTAATATTGAAAGTCTTGAAAAACGCTCTGAAGAAAATATCTCCGCTATTGTGAAAAGTTTAGAATTAGACATGGGTGTGATGATTTATCCTAATGCGCAACGCTTGAGCTTAGTAACAGACGAGGGAGAAGTTCTTGATAAAATTACAGGACTTTTTGCTGTCTTGCACCTTCTTAACATAGATGCAGATGGTGAAAAGAAAAAAGTCTTTTTACCAACATGGGCACCTGACATCTTCTATTTTGAAAATCTTGAAATAGAGCGTGGAAAGTACTCAAACTTTACTACTAAACAACTCAAAGAGTATGCGCTTATCGCTACTGTTGATGGTAACTTTGCCTTTACGGAATTTGGCGTGACGCGTGACGCTATGTATGCAAGTTTGAAGATTATGGAGCTTGTGAGTTGCCATGGCGTAAAACTATCAGAGCTCTCTAAAGGCATAGAAACTTTTGATTACCGTAGCATTCAGATAGAGTGTACTCAAGCCCTTAAGGGTAAGATGATGCGTAAATTCCTTGAAGATGCTAAGGGTAAAAAATCATCCTCTGCTGATGGAGTTAAGATTTGGGAAAATGAGACTGATTGGGTCTTAATGATTCCAGATCAGTATAGTGATCATTTAAACCTCTATATCCAAGCCAAAGATGAGGCTCACGGAGAGGCAATATATAAAAACTATAGTGCAAAGATTGTGCAGTGGTCAAACGAATAAAGGCAGATACTTGAATCTAAGTTTTATGTGGCACATGCATCAGCCTGATTATCGTGATGCATCAGGTGTCATGCAGATGCCTTGGGTTTTTTTACATACGATAAAAGACTACTATGATATGCCTTGGATGCTCTCTCGCCATGAGGGGCTCAAGGCTACTTTTAATATTACTCCCCCTCTTATCGAGCAGATTGAACTCTATTATAATGAACCTCAAAATCATGATAGATTTTTAAAAATATGGTTAGATGACCCATCAACTTTAAGTGAAATTGATCATCAATGGATAATTAAAATCTGTAAAAGCACCCCTTATGATACTATGGTGGCTCCACTGCCTACATATAAGGCTTTATATGACAAAGAGCACTATAATAATGAAGAACTTCGTGATTTAGAGATGCTTTTTATGCTCTCATGGTGTGGAGTCTATCTTCGTTCTCACAATGCTCTGATTGATACCCTAATAAAAAAAGGATGTCACTTCAATCAAGAAGATAAGCAGCTTTTGCTGTATGAACTTGTTGTCTTTATTAAAAAGCTATTTCCTTATTATTCACAACTGCATAAAGAGGGGCGCATCTCTATCTCAACTACACCTCTGAATCATCCTATTTTACCACTTCTGATGGATATGAATAATGCGACAAGGGCAAATCAAAGTACTAATATTCCAAAACAGCATATGCCGCTACAAGAAGATGCGCGACTTCAAATTGAACGCGCACAAACTCTTTTTCTTGATACTTTTGGTTTTGAGTGTGAGGGTTTTTGGCCAGCAGAAGGCGCTGTTGATGAGCAAAGCGTTGCTCTTTTAAAAGAGTGCGCGATTGAGTGGATAGCTACAGATGAGGCGATACTCTTTAAATCATTAGGCGATTCAGAGAGAGCTGAGCTCTATAGTCCTTACATGTATAAAGGTATGTGTATGGGATTTCGTGATCACGCCTTGAGTGATTTAATAGGTTTTACCTATCGTTTTTGGGATGCAAGCAAGGCAGCAGAGCATTTTGTCAATTCTCTCGCTCCTATCAATAGTGAAAACAGTGATGCTACTGTCTTTGTTATTTTAGATGGTGAAAATGCTTGGGAATTTTTTCCAAATAATGCCTTTGATTTTTTTGATGCACTCTATACAAAACTAGCGAATACTCCGTGGTGCAAGAGCGTTCATATGGATGATGTGGCAAAGTTGCCTGCAAAGCCTTTGGAGAGATTAGCCCCAGGAAGTTGGATTCATGGTGAGTTTAATACTTGGGTAGGCCATAGTGAAAAAACGCGTGGTTGGGAACTTATTTATCTCACTAAGCGTGATTTTATGCATCATGAAGAGAACTTAGATGATGAGACAAAAGCAAAAATTATAGAGCATTTCTTAGCTTCAGAGTGTTCTGATTGGTTTTGGTGGTATGGTGATGATCACTTCACTGAGTTTGGTCAAGAGTTTGACACACTTTTTCGTTCCCATCTTATTGCTATTTATGATTTGATGCACATTTCACCACCTAGTGATCTTTTTAAGCCAATTATTGAAAATAGAAGTTCACAAAATTTTCACTTGCAACCGCAGTCGCCTATATCTCCAAATATCAATGGTATTCATGACTCGTTTTTTGAGTGGATAGGCTGTGGAGTTGTCGATGAAAGTAAGTTATTTTCAACTATGGATAGAGTTCGTGGACCTGTGCGAAAAATCTACTATGGACAAGATGAAGATAATATCTATTTTGCCTTTGATGCGGATATGAAAGCACTCTTTAAAAGCGATACCTTCCATATTACTATTGATCCAATAGCCTTACATGTAAGCTTAAAGTGCAATGATTGTAGAGAAAAAAATTATAAACAGATGCATAAAGGTATTGAAATTGAAGTCTCTTCAGATAAATGGCTAGAGATACGAATCTCTAAAAAAACTATAGATGTAAATATTATTCAATGCCGTTTTGAATTTGAAGAGAAAGAGCTTGTTGTTCAAACGCTGCCTGGTTTTGGAGAATTAGAGTTAGATTTAAGCACAGATTACAGTGAAAACTGGTTTGTCTAGGAGTATGAAAAATATGAATAAAGTTTCTCTTTTATTGGGAATTCACATGCACCAACCTGTTGATAATTTTGGTGAGTCAGTTGATGAAGCTATAGACTTATGTTATGGGCCATTTTTTGAAACAATGGCGAAATACCCAGATTTTAAATTTGCAGTGCACTGTAGCGGTTGGTTACTAGAGCAGATTAAGCAAAAGCACCCAAAAATTTTTTCAAATATGAAAAAATTGACACAAAAAGGTGCTATTGAATGGGTAAGTGCGGGCTATTATGAACCAGTATTGAGTGCTATCCCTTCGCGTGACCGTCAAGCACAAATCAATAAATTAAATATCTTTATAGAGAAAAATTTTAGAGAAAAACCGAGTGGTTTATGGCTCACTGAGCGTGTGTGGGAATCTTCTTTAGTTCCTGATTTACATGCTTCGGGTATCAAATACGCCGTTGTGGATGATTACCATTTTTTAAGTAGTGGTTTTGATACAAAAAATATGGATGGATATTATGAGACGGAGGAGGGGGGATATCCTTTAGCGCTCTTTCCTATCTCTCAATCACTACGGTATGCACTTCCGTTTTTTAGTGTAGATCGTGCAATTGATGCAATCTTAGGATGCGCACAAAATGAAAACTCAGCTGCGATTATCTTTGATGATGCCGAAAAATTTGGACTCTGGCCTGAAACGCATGAGTGGGTGTATGAGAAAAAATGGTTAGAGGGTTTTGTAGAAGCTGTTTTAAAAAATGAGCGTATCGAGACGAAGCATTACAAGGCGTATCTGCAAGAGAATCGCTCAAAAGGCATTGCTTATCTTAACAATACCTCTTATTTTGAGATGGGTGAGTGGAGTTTGCGAAGCGAGCAGACTTTGGCTCTTGAAAAACTTAAAGAAGATGTAGGCGATGAGTATTTTGATAGTATGGGTGTTGCTTTTATCAAAGGCGGAATCTGGAAAAACTTTTTTATCAAATATCATGAGAGTAATTATCTGCATAAGCGTATGCTCTCACACAGTATCAATCAAGACAAGCTGACAAAAAATGCTCTTGAAAGCCTCTATAAACTCCAGACAAATGATGTCTTTTGGCATGGCGTTTTTGGAGGACTTTACCTTCCAAATCTACGCGATAATGCTTACACATATCTTCTTGATATAGAACGCTCTTTTGCAAAGAAAAAGATAGCTTTTGAAGTAGCTGATATAGACAGAGATGGCTATGATGAGCTCAAGGTATTGACGCGTGAACTTTCACTTGTTTTTTCAAGTAAGTTTGGTGGGCAGATGGTAGAATTTGGTTCATTAGAGTCTCTTTTTAACTGGCAAAACACGCTGATGCGCCGTAAAGAGGCCTACCATGAGAAGATTTTACATCCTAAAAAAGTCTTCCATGTAAGCCAAGAAAATCCTGCTGATGAGATTGCAACCATTCATGGTAATGATGATGTAATAGATGAAGATTTAAAAGCGCAACTGATTTATGATTGGCATCCTAAATATTCTTTTATTGACCACTTTTCACCAAATCCTTTTGAGTTAGAGCGTTTTAAAAAAGCCTCTTTTCATGAAGTAGGAGATTTTGCAAATCAAGCCTTTGTGCTTGATGAAAAAAATCATACTTTCAGTCGTAATGGTGGTATTTACTTAGATAAAGAGTATCCAACTACACTTGTAAAGCAGTATAAGTTTGAAGACAGTAGTATTTCATTAAGCCTTACATGTAAGAGTGAGTATAAAGAGAAACTGTATTATGGTGCAGAGTTTAATTTGCATTTTGCCCATCCTCATTTATGTATATTAAATGCTAAACTTATGGAAGATGGTTTGGATTTTTTAGATATTGATAGCCTAGAGATTATAGATACTTTTACTCAAAAAAAGCTCACTCTAACACTTAGTAAAAAATCCAATATAAGTGCCTACACGCTCAAAACTGTTTCGCAAAGTGAAAGTGGGTTTGATACAGTATCACAGCAAATTTCACTGCTATTTTCATCTGATTTTAAAGAAAATCTTGAGCTCAATATAAAATTAGGAGTCTCAAATGTCTGAAATACGACGTGATCGACTTCATAATCAATATGTTATTATTGCTCCAGAGCGTCTGCATCGTCCTGATTTGTACCCTAAGGGTATGTCTTCGCATTTTAGAGAATATACAAACAAAATAGATAAGCCTCTTCTTGCGAGTAGATGCCCTTTTTGTGAAGGCAATGAGTCTTTAACACCACCTGAGGTTTTTGCTATACGCGATAATGAAGCCAATGCCCCTCACTGGAAAACACGCGTTGTTCCAAATTTGTATAAGGCAGTTCAAGTTGAACTTGAAGATAAATCTCGTCGTAATGGAATGTTTGAATCTATCCCGGGCGTAGGCGCTCACGAGGTGCTTATCGATTCAACTTGCCATGATTGCGGTATTGAAGGTTTAGATACCCAATCTATTGAAAATTGGTTACGCAGTATTATAATCCGAATTGATGATTTGAAAAATGATCATCGTTTGGTACATTTTAGTATCTTTAAAAATGTTGGTGCTAGCGCAGGCGCCACGCAAGCACATCCTCATACACAGATACTTGCTTTGCCTATAATGCCTCAAAGTGAATTAACATTTTTAGAACGAAATCTACAATATTATCGTCGTCATGGTCGTGGAAAAGTAGAGGATATTTTAGAAAATGAGCTTACATGTAAGGAGCGTATTGTTGAAGAGCTTGGAAGCTTTGTCGCTTTTTGTCCCTTTGCAAGCGCTTTTCCTTTTGAGGTGATGATTGCTCCTAGGCGTAATATTAAGAGTTTAGAAGAGTGCTCTCGTGATGAGCTAGGCGAGCTTGCCTTGCTATTGCGTCATCTTTTTCAAAAACTCAAACAGCAATTAGGTGAGTTTGATTATAACCTTTTCTTCCGTCTGCCACCACTCAATAGCAATTTTGAAAATGAACCATATATGGATTATCTACATAAAAATTATCGTTTTACTATTCGCATAACACCTAGAATTTATCGTCTTGGCGGTTTTGAAATAGCAACAGGCATGGCAATCAACCCTGTTTCACCAGAAGAGTGCGCCTCTCTTTTGAACTCTAAAGAGATCTAATGAAAACTCTTTTTGCATCAAGTGAAATTTTTCCCTTTGCAAAAACAGGAGGCTTAGCAGATGTAGCAGGAGCACTTCCTCAGGCACTTTCAGAGAAGATTGATATAGTTTCAGTGATGCCTCTGTACGGGTTTATGGATAAGTCTGCTTTTACAAAAGAGCCTTTAGATTTTACACTTATCTTAGGTGGAATATCGTATCTTGTGAGTATTTATTCAGTTCAAAATAAAAATGTAAAAACCTTTTTTATTCACGCTCCTGTGTTAAGTACAACACAAGAGCCTTATGGCTACTCAAATGATGATTTAAGGTTTGGTATTTTTTCTCGTGCTATTGTAGAATTAGCCTTACATGTAAAGGCTGATGTCATACATCTTAATGATTGGCATACAGCCTTGTCAGCACTCTATATTCAAGAACGCTCTTTGAAAATAAGAACTGTTTTTACCATTCATAATCTTGCTTATCAGGGTATTTTTGATTACTCCTCGTTAGGGCGTTTGGGTATTGATACAAACTATTTTACGATGGATGCTTTGGAATTTTATGGTAATATCAATTTTATGAAAGCAGGTATTGCATATAGTGATATGCTTACTACCGTAAGTCCTCAATATGCAAAAGAGATACTTACAGAAAAATTTGGCTGTGGACTTGAGGGGTTTTTATCTTTTCATAGTAAAAAACTTGTAGGTATCTTAAATGGTATCGATACATCACTTTTTGACCCACAAACAGATAAAGCGCTTGTTGCAAACTATAGCGCTCAAAATATTGATGCTAAATACCTTAATAAAAAAGCACTCTTAAAAGAGCTGAAACTGAAAGATCCGAGAAAAGCTCTTTTTGTAATGATTAGCCGTCTAGTGGAGCAAAAAGGTTTTGATCTTTTGCTACAGAGTCTCAAACCAATCTTGGAAAAACGCTTGAATTTTGTACTCTTAGTGGAGGGTGACAGCCATTATCGAAAGCCTTTGGAAAAAATAGCTCAAAAAAATGAAAATTTTACTCTTCTTTACGGCTATGATGAAGCCTTATCTCACCGAATCTATGCAGGAGGAGATTTTTTACTAATGCCCTCGCTTTTTGAGCCATGTGGACTGAATCAGATGATAGCTATGCGCTATGGAACAATTCCTATAGTCCATGGTGTTGGAGGACTTTTTGATACTGTTTTTGAAGATGAAAAAAGTTGTGGACAAGGTTTTATATTTTTAAAACCTACAAAAAAAGCTTTTTTAGATACGATAGAGAGAGCTCTAAGGCTTACAAGAGAGAAAAAAAATACTATGATGACTTTTGATATGCAGTGTGATTTCTCTTTTGCTAATCGTACTCAGTCATATATAAAACTCTATATGAAGGATACTTATGAGTAAAAAACTAAATATTTTATTTGTCGCATCAGAAATCGTCCCTTTTGCAAAAACAGGAGGCTTGGCTGATGTCTCAGGAGCGCTTCCTAAGGCACTTAAAGAGCTAGGGCACAATATTATTGTAGTGATGCCTCGATATTATCAGATAGACAAGACGAAGCTTAATCATGTTGATGGTACTTTAGGTGTACCTATGGGACCAATGGGAGAGTTGTGGGCAGGCGTATATACAAGCACCTTGCCTGAAAGCGAAGTACCAATCTATTTTATAGACTATGAGCAGTTTTTTGGGCGTAAGGGTCTCTACGAAGAGCATGGTGAATCATATATAGATAATGATAACCGCTTTATTTTCCTCTCAAAGGCTTCTTTGCAATTATGTAAAATGCTAAATTTCGTACCCGATATTATCCATGCAAATGATTGGCACACAGCAGCGATTCCTCTTCTTATGCGTACCCGTTTTGTGCATGATTTTGCAAATGCGGCGAGTATTTTAACTATTCACAACCTACAACATCAAGGAAACTTTTTCAAAGGTGGCGTGGATGTATTGGAGATAGGTTGGGATCATTTTAATACTCGAGAGTTTGAAAGTCACGACCAGCTTAATCTTCTCAAGGGTGGTATAGCTCATGCTGATGCTGTGACAACTGTTTCTTCAGGTTACGCAAAGGAGATTCAAACCTCAGAATTTGGTTTTGGTTTAGAGCATCATATACAAGCACACTCAGAAAAACTATTTGGTATCTTAAATGGGGTTGATTATGATGAGTGGAGTCCTGCCATTGACAAATATTTGCCTCAAATGTTTGATCTAGGTGATATGGATGGAAAGCTTACATGTAAGCGTGCTTTGCAGAAGCATTTTGGACTTGAAGAGCGTGATGATACTCCTCTTTTAGGTTTTGTTGGGCGTTTTGCAGAGCAAAAAGGTATAGGATTGATTTCTGGTGTTATAGATGGCTTATTAGCTCAAGATTTGCAGATTATTATCTTAGGAACAGGTGAAAAATGGGCAGAGAACTATTTTAGCGAAGTCGCCTCGCGTCACGCTGGAAAATTTGGCTTACATGTAGGTTATAGTGATGCACTTGCTCACCAGATAGAAGCAGGAAGTGATATGTTTTTAATGCCTTCACTCTTTGAGCCGTGCGGACTTAATCAAATCTACTCTCTGCGTTATGGAACCCTTCCTATCGTTCGTGCAACAGGTGGGCTAGATGATACGATAGAGAACTTTAATGAAGAGCAGATGAGTGGCAATGGATTTAAGTTTTATGATGCAACACATGAGGCATTGTATCATACTGTCATGTGGGCAGTAAGTGTGTATCATAATAATCAAAAAGCTTTTCAAACCTTACAAAAAAATGCAATGAAAATGCACTTTGGTTGGGATGATGCCGCAAAATCTTATGAAGATGTCTATCGATACGCTATAGAAAAACACAACTCATAAAGGAGTCTGTTATGCCTTATCCAATATTTCATGATGTAAGCCGTTTTAGTGAATTAGATATATACCTCTTTAAAGAGGGAACACACACAAAGTTATACAAGTGCCTTGGAGCACATCAGATGGAGCGTTATGGAAAAAATGGTACATACTTTGCAGTCTGGGCACCTAATGCCCACTCTGTCTCTGTTCGTGCTGATTTTAATAACTATGATATCCATTCACACCCCTTGAAGTGTCGTGAAGATGGGTCTGGAATTTGGGAAGGTTTTGTTGAAAATGTTCAACTAGGCGTAACCTATCGCTATCATATCTTAGGTGATGGAGATAATGCAAACACTGATAAATCAGACCCTTTCGCCTTCTATGCTGAGGTAGCACCAAGTTCTGCTTCGCGAGTCTGTGATATTGAAAATTATGAGTGGAATGATAAAATTTGGATGAAATCACGCCATAAAAGAAATTCTCATAAAGCCCCAATTTCTATCTATGAGGTGCATTTAGGCTCATGGCGGCGTAAGGTAGAGGAGGGCAATCGTTTTTTAACATATAAAGAGTCTGCGCAAGAGTTAGCACTCTATCTCAATGAGATGAATTTTACCCATATAGAGATTCTTCCTATTACTGAATTTCCTTTTGAGGGTTCTTGGGGCTATCAAGTGACAGGCTATTTCGCTCCGACAGCGCGTTATGGTTCACCGCAAGATTTTATGGATTTTGTAGCTATTATGCATGAGCACAATATTGGTGTAATTTTGGATTGGGTACCTTCTCATTTTGTTACCGATGGGCATGGTTTGATGAATTTTGATGGAACCTGTCTATACGAGCATAAAGACCCACGCTTAGGCTACCATCCACAATGGAAAAGTGCAATTTTTAATTATGAGCGCAATGAAGTACGAGCATTTTTGATTAGCTCTGCAATGTTTTGGCTAGAAAAATATCATATTGATGGTATCCGTGTTGATGCGGTAGCTTCCATGCTCTATCTTGATTTTGGTCGAGAAGAGGGTGAGTGGCTTCCTAATGAACACGGAGGCAATGAAAACCTTGGTGCTATTAAGTTTTTAAAACAGCTTAACTCTAGTGTTTATGATGAATTTAGCGATATTATGATGTTTGCTGAAGAGTCCACAAATTTCCCTATGGTGAGCCGTCCTGTCGATAAAGGTGGCTTAGGATTTGGTTATAAATGGAATATGGGCTGGATGCATGATACCTTGAAGTATTTTAAACTTGACCCAATATATAAACAGCATCATCATGATACATTAACCTTTAGTTTTGTTTACATGTATAATGAAAACTATACGCTCCCACTCTCTCATGATGAGGTTGTTCATATGAAAGGCTCACTTATCAACAAGATGCCAGGAGACAATAATCAAAAGTTTGCACATCTTCGTTCAATGTTTAGCTTAATGATGGCACACCCTGGTAAAAAACTTCTCTTTATGGGAGGAGAATTTGCCCAATTTGCAGAGTGGAACTATGAGCAGAGTTTAGACTGGCATCTTTGTGAACAGCCTCAGCATAAAGGGATGCAAAACCTTATAAAAACACTCAACAAACTCTACCAAGAAGAGGGAGCCTTACATAAAAATGATGTAGAATCAAAAGGTTTTGAGTGGATAGATGAAAATGATAATGAGGCAAATGTTATCAGTTTCATTCGCAAGGGAAATGCAAAAGATAAAGATATCATCATCATCTGTAACTTTTCAGACCAGACCCATACAGGCTACAACATAGGTGTTTCCAAGCGAGGCATGTATGAAGAGATTTTCAACTCCCAATACTCAGAGTTTGAAGGCTGGGATATTATAAATCCCCTACCTATAAAAACAGTACCAAAAGAGTGTCACGGACGCAAAAATACCTTACATGTAACACTCCCACCACTAGGCGTTGTTTATCTTAAGAAAGTCTAATTTTTTTAACTTTGTGCTGCTACAAATCTACTAAAATGTCCCGAATCTTCTAAAAGTTTTTTAGGAGATCCTGATTCGATAATAGAGCCTTTTTCAATGACATATACTAAATCAGCGTGCTCTATTGTGCTGAGGCGGTGCGCGATAATAATCATTGTTTTACTCTTTAAAAAATCTCGCAATGAGGCGAAAAGATGATTTTCTGTAATAACATCGAGTGCTGATGTGGACTCATCTAAGATGATGATATTTGGATTAAAAACCAACATGCGCGCTATTGCAAGACGCTGACGCTCTCCACCTGAAAGACGAATGCCATCTTTTCCTATACGAGTATCAAGACCGTTTTGAAGCTTAGAGATTACAAGACCTAATTGCGCTACATGTAAGGCTTCATAAAGTTTCTCATCGGCTATGTCGCGTCCTAAGGTAAGATTATGGCGTAGTGTGTCATTGAACATTTTAGGAGATTGTAGCACAAGGGCTATGTGATCGCGTAAAACATCTAGTCCTATCTCTTTGACAGAGATACCATCTATATATATCTCTCCAGCATTAGCGCTGTAAAGCCCTAATATAATATGGGCTAAAGTGCTTTTTCCACTTCCACTTTCACCTAAAAGTGCAATAGTTTTTCCCTTAGGTATCTCCATAGAGATTTCGTGAAGAACTTTTTTCTCTCCATAAGAAAAAGAGATATTTTTTAAGGATATAGAGTTTGTATTGCTATCTTTAAAAGGGTTCTGTTTTGACTCATATTGCGGTTCATGCTGTAAGCTTAAAATCTCATTTAATCGCTCTAGCGCGCTTCTGGCATTTTGATAAGAAAAAACGATACCTAGCAACTCTTGAAGCGGCGTAATCATAAACCATAGATAACCCATAACCGCAAACATCTCACCAATACTTAGCTGTGAGAAAAAGACCATTACCATTGCAATAGCGCGTAAAAGCTCAAAACCTGCAAGAAAAATCACACCTGAAAACTGCCCTGCTGCCTCACTTTTCCAAGCAAAGTTTGAAGAGGCATCACGGATATTTCGAGCATTATCTATCATGCTTGCGATATAGCGTTTTTCTTGATTATGTGTGCGTATCTGAATAAACAGATCAAGTGTTTCACTCAAGGTGTCTTGAAAAATCTCTATGTTGAGATTTTCTTTTTTCTTCAGTTTTCGGATTTTTCTTCCTAAAAGTGTTGTTATTGTCATTACTGTGGGATTTAGAATTAGTAAAATAATTGCCAATTGCCAATTTATCAACAATAAAACCACACTCACCCCAAGAAGTGAAAAACTAGAAATCAGAAACTTTCCAATACTTAGACCAATAAAATCATCTATAGTATTGATATCTGTGACAAGTTTAGAACTTACTCCTCCTCCACCAAGCGCTTCGTACTCTGCAACAGAGACTTTTTCCAAATGATGCAGTAAGCGTTCTCGTAACTTAAAAACGAGAGCTTTTGAAACCTTTGTAAAGAGTCGAATTTGTAAGACATTGAGTATAAAAAAACTTACTCGTAAAAAAAGCGTTGTGAGAAAAACAACTACAATATAAAAGTAGGCTTCCTTAGGCTGATAAAAGAGATTTATTGTCTCAATAAGCCACGCAGGTTTATGCAAAAGCACCTCATCAATCAAGACAGGAAAAAGTAATGGTATTGGTAGACTCACTAAAACCGCAAAAAGTGCGATTATCTGTCCTGTTATAATTCTATTTTTAAAGGGTTTTGCATCTTCAAAAAGTGTTTTCCAGCTTATTTTCATCAATATACTTCCTATGCTTTAATAATCTAATTATACCTTGGCTATAATGACAAAAAATAAAAGGTTTGTAATGTTAAGAAAAATTATATCCTTTGCGCTTCTTTTGAGCGTTTTTCTCCTTATGGGATGTACACCAAACAGTGGAGCCACTCCCAAAGTGCAAAAAGAACTTGTTGTTGGAATGAGTATAAACTATGCTCCAATAGCGTTTAAAAATGCTGACAAAGCAACAGGGCTTGAGGCTGATTTTGCTCAGGCACTTTCAGAAGAGTTACATCGAAAGCTTCGCATCAAAGTTTTACCTTGGGAGCAGTTAGCTATAGCCCTTAAAACAGATACTGTAGATATTGTTATGGCAGGGGTAAGTATTACACAAAAACGTAGCGAATATACACTTTTTTCAGATCCATATATGAGTATTTCACAGATGGCAGTGATGCGTGTAGGTGATAGTGCACCTTCTATTGAATCTCATGGACGCAACAAGCGTATAGGATATATCTACTCAACAACAGGGGAAGCTTTTGTAAAAGATAATTTTTACAATGCTGAGCATAAAGGATTTACCACAGTGAAGCAAGGTATCGTAGCAGTTTTAGATAAAAAAATAGATTATTTCTTTCATGATGCACCCTCTATCTGGTACTATACTGCTGAGCTCTCGCTCGATGGAATTATGGGTTGGTATGTGCCTTATACTGAGGAGCGTTTAGCCTGGGCTTTTGCACCAAAAAATGTTGCACTTAGAGATAAAGTAAATACTATTTTAGAGAGATGGCGCAAAGATGGTACGCTCAATCGCATGATACAAAAATGGATACGAGTAAAAGTTGTTACGCCAAATGGACAAAAGTCAATCTCATTTGAGTAAAAATGTAGCCATTATTGGTGGTGGTGCAGCAGGCTTAATGGCTGCAATCACTGCTGCAAAAGCAGGTCATAGTGTTACTCTCTTTGAAAAAAGCGATAAGGTAGGCAAAAAGATTTTAGCCTCTGGAAATGGTCGCTGTAATATCTCCAACACCTCCTTACATGTAAGCAACTATTTTGGTGAGAATCCAAGCTTTGTTCAAGATGCACTGAGACAGTTTACTTTTAAAGAGTTTGAGAAGTTCTGTAGCTCTTTGGGACTTTTTTTAGATATCAAAGAAGATGGACGCGTCTATCCACTCTCCAATGAAGCTAAAAGTGTTCAGATGCTTTTACAAAATCAAGCCTTATCCTTACATGTAAAGATACTTTATAATCAAAATATTCAAAAGATTGAGAAAAAAAATAGTCAATTTATAGTTCAAACAGAGAGTTTTGATGCCTTAATTATCTGCACAGGAAGTGAAGCGGCTTTACAATTAGGTGGCTCAATTGAGGGGTATCAACTCGCACGAAATTTTGGACATGAAATCATACCAAGCTATCCCTCTTTAGTGCAACTGCATCTCAATTCTACTTTAGTTGCTAAAATGGCTGGGATTAAGCTTAGTGGAAGTGTGACACTTTTTATAGACCGCCAAAAGCGTGAGACAGTTTATGGAGACCTACTTTTTACAAAATACGGCATTTCAGGTTTCGCTATCTTGGATATTTCCCAAGGCGCTTCTCTGGCACTTATAAACCATCAGCATGTGAGTATCACGCTCAATCTTCTGCCACAATTTACAAACACACAACTTCAAGCCAAACTAACACAACTCATAAAAGAGCTCCCTTATCGCTCAATAGAGCAACTTTTAGTAGGTTTGATTGCATCAAAAATCATTCCGCAACTTCTGCTTACATGCAAGATAAATCCGCACACATTATGTCGAGATATTACAAGAAAAGAGCTCAAAAAAATCCTCTTTAATATAAGCCAATGGCATTTTGAGGTGAATGATACGCATGGTTTCAGACATGCAGAAGTCAGCGGTGGTGGTATCTCAACAGAAAAAATAGACCCTAAAACAATGCAGTCGCAACTTGTAAAAGGGCTCTATTTTGCTGGTGAAGTACTCGATATCGTCGGCGAGCGTGGTGGCTACAATCTTCACTTTGCTTTTGCTAGTGCTTATCTGGCTGCAAAAAACCTATAAATTCCTGAGCATCATAAACATTGTAAAATTATTTTAAAAATCTTATTGTTATCATTCAAAAAGAGTTAGGTTTTATGTGCGAAAGTTAAGTTTTTTACCTAATAGATATAACTTTAGAGCATCATAAGTGCCTAAGTGCTATTATTTGCAAAATTATTTTAGGAATCTTAATGCTACGTTTCGCACCATCACCTACGGGTGATATGTATATCGGAAATCTCCGTTTTGCAATTTTCAACTATCTTATATCAAAACAAAATAGTGAAGCTTTTATTGTGCGCATTGAAGATGCTGACAAAGAGTGCAATATCAAAGGAAAAGACCAAGAAATTCTTGATATTTTAGGGCTTTTTGGTATCGAGTACCAAGAAGTTATTTACCAAAGCAACAATCTAAGACATCATCGCGCTATGGCATTGCAACTTCTTCATGAAAAAGAGGCATTTAACTGTTTTTGCAGACCAAAAAAGCTAGAGGACGAGACTCCTTATGATGGTACTTGTGAAAACTTACCTGCTGAACTTGTTATTGACAATATGAACCCTTTTGTTATCCGTATTAAAAAACCTAAAAAGAGCTTACATGTAAGCGATATTATTATGGGTGAGAGTGATTATACGCCTGAGGAGATTGATAGTTTTATCATCTTAGATAAGGATAAAAACTCTACCCAAAACTTCGCATCTGCGGTTGATGATATGATTAGTGATATCTCTATGATTATTCGTGATGAAGCACACAGAGACAATACGCCCAAACAGATAGCCATTCGCCAAGCTTTGAACTACAATAAAAAAATAAAATATGCGCATCTTCCTAGTATCTCAGATGATGTAAGTGTTAAATCACTGCTTGAAGAGGGCTTTTTACCTGAAGCTATAGCGAACTATCTTATCTGCTTAAACAATACAACACCAAAAGAAATTTTCACCCTAAAAGAGGCGCAAGAGTGGTTCTCTCTTGAGAGTATCTCTTATGCCCCTGCGCAGTTTGATAAAGAGAGACTTTGCTCTATCAATAAAGAGCATCTTATAGTGCTTGATGATAAAGAGCTCTCTCGTTATGTTGGTTTTGCGGATAATGATATTGGTAAAATCGCTAAGATTTATCTTAAAGAAGTAGCTACTTTGCAAGAACTTCGTGCAAAAATCGAGCCAATCTTTGCTTCTAAAAAAGTTCCTGACTCTTTTACAAAAGAGGCTCAAACCATATGTGATATTTTTCAAAAAGCACCTCATTTTGAGAAGTTTGATTCATTTATAGCCTATCTTGAAAAAGAGAGTAAGTTTGAAGGTGATAGACTCTTAAAGCCTCTCTCATTCTTGCTTACGGGCACAGAAGATGAAGTTGATATTTCAAAACTTTATCCCTATTTAAAAAATTATCTTGAGGAGATTATAAAATGATGAGTAATATTATTTTTGGACTAGGTGGGATTTTGCACAATCTTGTAACTATATATATTTGGGTTGTTATTATCGCATCGCTTTTGACCTGGGTAAGACCTGACCCAAATAATCCTATCGTTCAGCTGTTATATCGTATCACAGAACCTGCCTATGTACTTGTGCGTCGTTATATTCCTAGTGTTTACAATGGTGTTGATTTATCACCGCTTATTATTATCATCGCTCTTCAGATTGCTGATGTTTTACTTGTCAGTGTGATTAATTCTATCGCTAATGTTGTATGATAAAACTTTTGTTTCTTACTGCCTTAGCCTTTAGCGCTAATGCAGTTACCCTAAAAGAGATAAACTCCAAACCACCAAGTCGTGCTAAAAACTTTAAGGAGATTTTAGGTGAGAAAATCTCTATTGCTCATCTTTTTGATACACTAAGTGAACCGAGTCAAATTCATCGTTTTCTAAAATAAGGTCAAGTTTATTCATCTGCTGTTTTGGAAACTTCACTAAATAGTAACGATTCCACTCATTTGTTATAGGCATTGTTATGCGTAGTTCATCATCCGTCTCTAGCTCTTTGCCCTCTATTGGCTGATCGCCATTGAGGGTAAATTTATACTTTTTATTATTCATTCCTGATTTAAAGTAAAGACGAATATCCTCACGCAGATATATAGATACAAAAAAGTATTCACCATCATTATATTTTTCAGGATAGACACGATTGAGATAGATAGTTGAAAGAATTGCTTTTGTCTCAAATGAATTGACTATAGTTCCTGTTTGTAAATTATCAACAGCCCTCTCATAATTGGAATCCATCTTAAAAAAATCAAATGCCGATGTTCGTGAGCATCCAGAGATGAAAAAGAGTGTCATGATGAGAATTAAAATAGAGCGCATTGAAAACCTTTTGTGTTTTGTCACTGCTATTATATACTCATCCTACTAATTTTCCAAGCTGTATATAGCTTATATTTAAAATAGCTTGATATTATGAACATATGTTCGCTATAATTTGTTTATATTTTAAATATGGATGCAGATTATGCGTGGTAGAAAACGAATTAACAGAAAAATTGATGCTGATTTTAGTGAGCTTTGCTTTAAGCCTTGTGGATTACAAAGAAAAAACTTGCAAAGAGTCATAATCTATGAAGATGAGATGGAAGCTATTCGTTTAGCTGACTTGGAATCTCTTTATCAACAAGAGTCTGCAGATAAAATGGGAATATCTCGAACAACTTTTTCAAGATTAGTAGAGTCTGCTAGAAAAAAAATAGCAGATGCTTTCGTAAATCAAAAAGCCATTCGTGTTCAATACAGAGAGAATTAAGCTAAAGTAGAAAAAAATGAAAATAGTAATAACAGTAGATATAGACAAACAGACAATAGCAAAAAGAACAGGACAGGCAGCATTTTTTGTTATCTATGAAGATGGTAATATCGTAAAATTTGTAGCAAATCGTCATGGACAAGGTGAAGCACATCATCAACATACGCATAAGCATATGGGAAGCGAAGAGCATACAAATGAACATGCCAAAGATGTTAGAGGCTTGCAGGGCTGTGATATTATTCTTGTTCAGGCAGTTGGTGAAAATATGAGAGAAGCTTTAGAGTCAATCGGTTTAAAAGTTAAAAAAATTAGAAAAAAAGATGGTCTCACAGCAGATGAAGTTGTTAAAAACTTTTTAGCTGGAAATATAAAAAATTAAATTTAAATAACTAAAGGAAAAAAAATGATTTTTAATCTAGAAGATAGTAAAGTAAATGATAGATACAAACTTATGGCGCAAACCATTATACCGAGACCTATTGCATGGGTTGTTACAGAAGATGAAGGGCTTATAAACATAGCACCATTTTCTTATTTTATAGGACTCTCTTCGGATCCTGCAACTGTGCTCATCTCTGTTGGTCATAAATCTGATGGTACTCCAAAAGATACTTTGGCTAATATACGTAAAACTAAAAAGTGTACTATCTGTATGGTGGATGAAAAAAGTCTAGATAAAATGCACTTTAGCTCAAAAGAGTTGGATAAAGAACTCAGTGAAGCAGATATTTTTAATATCCAAACTGAAACTCTGTTTGATGAATTTGTGCCAATGATTCAAAATGTTCCAGTAGCTTATTTTTGTGAATTTAACCAAGAAATAAACCTTGGTGGCGGTTTAACAATCCCTCTAGTTTTAAATGTCAAGAAGATTTATATTCAAGATGAAGCAATAACAGACAAAGAGCGAATGACAATAGAGTTCGACCCAGTAGCCAGAATCGGAAAATCCTACGCCTTTTTAGGCGATGCAATAAACCCACCAAAAATTCCCTAAGATTACGCTCCCGTAGGGGGTGTGATTTCAAGAGTATAGTTGTTGACATCGTGTAGTATATGTATTGTTTATGAAGTAGATGGGTGCGAGGAGGCTGGCTACTCTGTAGCCTCTCTCAATATAGTCTCAAAATCTATTTGTGCTTTCATGAGTACTGCACTTGTCTCTTTATCTTTGATATCTGCGCTACTCATCCAGTTGTAAACCCCAGGAAATCCCATAACGATTTTATCTTCACCTTTTTTCTTATACATCATTAATGTACATGGAGCAAAAGCTGCTGCTTCAGGACGTGTTTTAGCGACTGTATAGATAACTCGTAGCTTGCAAACAGAGTAAGTATCATAAAAATCATAAGGACTCTCAATGGTCTCTTCTTTAGTCATTATGTAATTAAAGTCTGTAAATCCTGGCATTACAAAACCATAAGGCTTAAATCCATCTTCAACCATCATCTGAAGCTCTTCTTTTGCCTCTTCCCAATCTTCATCAACTTCCATTTTAAATATAGTGACTAATGGGCCTTTTGCTTTTATGGCATCTTTAGAGATACTTATCTTTGCCTTTGGAAAGGTTTTTTTCATAACTGCCATGTTTGCTTCTTCAATCTTATGCAAGATTACATCATCAAATCCCAAGATTTTAGCTTGTGCTTGTGCTGTTAAAATACTTACATGTAAGATATCTTCATTCTTTCCTTGATAGATACCAACACCCATTGGAACAAAAATACCTGCATTTGCATGTTTTTTTACCAACTCTTGCGAAAACTCTGTATGAAAGAGAGTTAAAAGTGTGAAAATTTTAAAATTTGTCTGTTGAAACTGAATTTTAAACGGTTTATTCATCTCGCTATTGACAGCAATTTCATAACCACTCGCTTCAAAAGCTTTTACAATAACTTCAGGTGTCACCTTTGCATCAGCATTTTGTATATCAAAAAGATGAAAATCACCCTTGGCAACTGCACCACTTATACTTAAAACCACAAATATGGCAATCCAAATTAATCTCATTCTAACTCCTTAAGGTTTAATATAAAGCCAGCCCTCTTGAACACGCTCAAGAAGTTCTACAACACCTGCAGTCACTATCTCTGAACCCTTAATAAGCTGATCCTTTCTAATGTTTTTCGTTTTCATTGTATTGCCACAAGCGATAAATGTGACACCATACTGCATCAGTGCATCAACTCGTATCATAGTTGAATGGTCACGATTTAAAAGGAGTCGAATACCTTTTGAGTAGGCAACTATCTCCATCTCCACATTCTCTGGACCATAAAATTTTAAGACATTATTTGCAACACTTAATATATGATCTATCGCATGAGAACTATCTTCAGTCACCGAAAAAACAATCTGTCTTGGCTCTATGATAGATGGTTCTGGGTCAGCAAAGCGTGTCTCTGCTTGGATAAAACTGATAAAAATCAGTAGCGATAATAATATACGCATTATTTTTCTCCTTTATTTAAAAAATAGCTTCTTTACTCTATCGCCATCAACGACACACCTAAAATGATAAGCAAAAAAAGGACTCTTATTCACTTTCCCATTCCAGCATTCGGTATGCTACTTCAACATTTTGTTTATGCATCACATCAAAGAGTGCCGTATCTTCATACTCTTTCATTGTGATAGACTCTAGTGCCTCAGAAATGTCCTTCTCTTCTTCAAGCGCTTTACGAACTTTTTCGCGAAGTTTAGTGAGATATTCATATGTTAAATCCAAAGCCTTTTTGTTTGTAATATCGCCATGTCCGCCAATAAGAGTCCTTGTGTTCATGGTTTTAATCATCTCAAGTGCTTTCAACCAACCATTTATATCACCATCACGCAAAGAAGGCAAACGATCATTAAAAAGCAAGTCCCCTACAAAAAGTGTTTTGATTTTAGGAATGTACACTAGAAGATCACCATTCGTATGTGCTTTATAATCCACATTAATAAGCTTTACATGTAAGCTAGCAATATCAAGATCTTCATCCTTAGAAACAAATCTACTGGGAATGGTAGGTACTGTATTGGCATAAGCCTCTGAGGAGATACGATGCGCCATTCTAGGAGTTTCATCAGAATGAATCTCTTTTTTAAACAGCATAGAACCAATGATAGTCGCTCCATGACTAGCAAAATAACCATTACCAAGCCAATGATCGTCATGAATATGAGTGTTTATCACAAATTTCACTGGCATTTTTTTAATTTTGTTTACATGTAAGAGTGCTTCTTTGGCGTACATGTAAGAGGGACCAGAGTCGATGACAAGCCAACTTGTTCCCATATTAACGAAACATGAATTTACCATATTTCCATTATTTTCTTTATTCATTACTTCGGGCTTACCAAAATAGCAGTAAATGCTTTCATTCACTTTTACAGGAGTTAAACCATACTCAAAAGCCAAGACTTGTAAGTTTACTAGCACTATTGCTAAAAGTATCTTTTTCATAAATCTTTCCTAAAGCGTGGCGTGTCCACGCTTGCCCTTAACAGGACAGCCACAATCGTAATCCAATAGAGTTACATTTCCTTTATTGCTCACATTGACAACTTTTTGGCGTTTGATATAATCACGAGTTACATCATAAACCGCACGGATTTTATCTTTTTGAAGATTTTCACCTGCATTTTGCAAGTTACCACCCCATGAAGATACAATGTAGGTTTTTTTCAAATCAATTGGCTTGCCACCAATCATCAGTTTCGTAATACGCTCTCCAGCCTTGGCTGAAACCGTAATATCATATGTCACACCACCAAGGCGACTCATATCTCCACCTTGTTGATAGAGAGGATTTGCATTAAATACATTATCTGCAATATCTTCTAAGAGTTGAGCAATTCTAGCACCTTTTAACTCAAAAGTATATACATTTGGATAGGTGATACCACACATCTCATAAACATTATCCATTAAGATATTGTCACCGCCAAGAACTGTTGTTCCCCAGCGATAGCCTGGCGTAAAAGAGATATCGCACTTCATCTCATCCATAATCGCATCATTTATGAGCTGATCAAAGGTTGAGAAGAATGTATCACGCTTATAGAGTGTATTTTTCGTCTTTCCTAGAACTTCATTAAGCTCTTTATTAAATGGAGCATATAAGTCATTGACAAGTTTCACACCCTTAGGGTCTGCTGGAATGATATTTGACGCAATTGGAATGAGCTTATACTCATAGCCTTTTATCTTATGATCTTTGATATCAATATCAAGTCGTCCGATAAATTTTCCATGGCTTCCTGCAATCATAATAACAGTATCGTTGATGATAATTGGCTGTGGCGATGGATCGTGTGTGTGCCCACTTAAGATAAAGTCAATACCATTAATTTTCTTTGCTACTTCTTGATCAACACTAAAACCATCATGCGAAAGAACAACAACACAATCAACCTTATGCTCATTGCGTAACTCATCAACATACTCTTGAAGCGTATCAAGACGCAGACCAAAACTCCACCCCTCGGTAAACTCTTTTGGATTTGCCGTAGAAGTAAATGGAAAAGATTGGCCAATAATACCAATCTTAGCACCTGCGCGTTCTTCTATAGTATATGGTTCAAATATTAACTCTTCATACTCATCTTCAAAAGGATCATCACCGACCACATTTTGAGAGATAAATTTTGCGTCAAGCATCTCAATAAGTTCTAAAACACGCTCTTTACCATAAGTAAATTCCCAGTGTCCAACCATCACATCAACACCGAGATAGTTCTGTGCTTTTACAATCGCTTCACCACGAGTTTTAAGGGCTACACCTGTACCTTGCCATGTATCACCAGAGTCTAAAAAGAGAACATTTTCATCTCCACGCTCTGCTTTGATAGTATTAACAACTGTTTTCATATGGGCAATCCCACCCATTTTACCAAACTTCTTAGCTAAAGCTTCAAAATCTACATGTGTATCAAAATATGCATCTAATGAGCTTGGCTCTAAACCATAATGTTTTGAGAAAGCCTCACCACATAAAAAGCCAGGTGTTCCCACAAGGTTTGGAGCAGAGATTAGTGTTGATGGCTCTCTCCAATAGAGTGGTTTAATATGTGCATGAATATCACACATATGTAATAAAGTAAGTTTACCCGTAGCATTAAAACCATAAATATCTTTTGCAGATACCTTGCTAATGCTTTTTCCTGGTACTGCTGAAGCGCAACCGTTAGTCACTGTAACAAGTCCTAATGCTGCTGCAATCTGCATAAAATCTCTTCTTGAAATATCCATTTCTAGCCCTTAGCGTTTCAAACCAGGAACAGCTATTTCAATTCCTTTGGCTCTGTTTGTTAGATATACTTCCAAAGCAACCATCTCAGCAGAACCGATAGGAATAACTTTTAAGAGTGCATTTTTCATGCAACCTTGAAAGCGTCTTTGTAGTGTTCTCAAAGATGATTTTGTCATACGATATCCAGGCCATGTAGCAGCAACTGCAACACCATCAGCACCTAATTCTGGAAGTGGTTGTGTCCGTAAAATTGCACCAATCACTGCAGGAGCATGACAACTATTACAAGAAAGTCCGCGTCCACCGCGCTTTGTCATAAAAGTTTTCTCACCCAAGGCAAGGGCTTTTTTCATATGTTCATTTGCATTTACATCGATATTGCTCGCTTCACCATTTGCAATTGATTTTGCGTATGTGCTTAAAGCAAACATATCTTTACTTTTAAGTTTAAAAGGTTTTTTTCCATTCTCAGCCATTAAGGCCTGAAGAACCTGATCAAGTCCAACAACAAGTCCAAGTTTTTCTATGTAACGCGGAAAACCAGCGATATAAGCAGGAAGTTCATCTTCACTAACACCTAAAAATTTTGCTAGACCTTCGTCACCGCCCACTAAATCTTCCATTAATTCACTACCGTATTCCACATCCATATCAGCAGGATTACTTTCTAACATTTCTGCATAAATAGCACGATCAGAGTCACTCATGGCAAATTGTTCTCCACTAAAAGCTAAGACACCAATAAGCGCAAATGCTAAAATTATCTTTTTAGATACCATAATCTAGCCTTTTGGTTTAATTTTTTTGCTTTTCTCTTGGCTTTCACCAGTGTTATCTGTGTAAGAAACTGTTATTTTTCCCTTACCAGGTACCTTAAAGTTCACAGTAAAAACAGGATTTGTAGAAAGAGATTCCCATGTTTTCATTGTAGTAAATACTTTTCCATTGAACATGAATTTCACTTCATTGATATAGTGTGCTGGAACAATTTTACCAGTTTTTTTGTTTTTACGCATACCAGTATCCATTGGATGCATAACCATAAAACTCACTTTTACAATTTCGCCAGTTTTATATTTTTTAGGCTTAATTTTGATTAATGATTTTCTTTTTCCCATAATATTTTTCCTTTTAATTATCTTTTTTTCTTTATATTGGTGCTATAAAGAAAATATCAACCACAGCCACCAATGGTAACTTTTACGCTTTGCGAAGTACTTAAAAACTCACCCTTGCTCGTTTCAACAAGTGCCATAATCTCTTGAGATTTTCCAAGTTTTACACGCGTTGCAAACATTGCTATGCCGTTCATTGGTGTTAGCATCACATCTGCACAACGAACATTTGAGTTTTTCGTAGCAAAAATATGAATTGCTTTTATATAATCATCATCAGTCATTGGAGAATCAACTGTTACAGTAACAGGCACAACTGCACCATTTTCTGCAATTTCTGGAGCTTTCATATGAACTTTTTCAGATTTTACAACTGCTTTAGCGCCTGTAATAGCTTTTACTGCTAAGTCTATATTGAGTTCGTTTGGACCTTTTGGAGCTGCCAAAAGCATTGTTGGAGTACTTACTGTTGAAGCAACCGCAACTAAACCTAAGCCTCTTAAAAATGATCTTCTTTGCATATGTCTTTCCTTATTTTTTTATCGATACGATATATGAAGCGATTTCACAAATCTCATGTGTTGTAAAAAGCTTTGTTGTTAAATTAACTGTCATGTGTGTATTTGGATTGTCGATACGTGGGTCTGCAATTTTTTGAAAAACAAAGGCATTATCTCTAGCACCTGTTTTGATAAAAAACTCGTTGTAGTTTGTTAAGTCAGGACCGATATTTCCAGCACCTCTAGCACCTTCAATATTATGACACGCTACACAATTTCCATACTGTTTTGCAGGGATTTTATCTTGTGGTAAATATGTCTTACCTGGTTTCATCTGCTTTTTCGAAAGACCTTTAGGGAGCTTTCCTTTTGCTTTTTTTCCATTTAAGTTATGAAAAATAAACTTTCCTCTCGCAATGGAATCCTTATCATTTGTGATACATCCGCTTGGCATAGTATATACTTTTGCAGGCTCTAAAAGATCCTTCGCAATAAGCTTACTAGCATCTGGTGTTTCAATAGCACTTCTTAAGTCTGAAGCTACTGCCATCGTCATTCCCAAAGCTAAGCCCATCAAAATTAACTTCCTCATATGTCACCCTCCTTTTTTTGATTAAGTGTATTGTATGTTGCTTGTGTAAAATTAATGTAAAGATTTGTAAAAAATTATTATAGCTGTTTCATATTTGCAGGAAAAGTGTATATAAAAGTCGAACCTTCATTGTAAACCGAGCTTACATGTAAGGATATGTTATGTTCGTCTATAATCGCTTTGACAATATTTAGTCCTATTCCAAAACCACCAACTTGAGAACTTTCACGATAGTATCGCTCAAATATCTTTTCAGGATTTTTCATGCCTACTCCATAATCTCTAAAAATAATTTTACATCCCTTATCAAAATCATGCAGAGATACTTCCACTTTCCCCTTAGGCTCAGAGTACTTAATGGCATTAGAAATATTATTATCTATGATACGCTGAAGCTGTGTTGTGTTAAAAGTAATCATAAGATCATCACATTGAAGGCAGAGAAGTTTTATCTCTTTCATTGCTGCGACTTCTGCAAAATAATTTACCCTCTCATATAAAAAATCTTTTAAATTTATAGCCTCAATTTCAAAATTACGCTGTCTATTTTTAATTAAATAATCCATATCATCATATATCGTAGATAAAATTTTTGTTGCTGTTTTGATGCGCTGGAGATATTTTGTTTGAGGGAATTTTCGATTGTGCAGATCAATATTGACATTAATGATACTTAGAGGCGTGTTTATCTCGTGCATAGAGTCTTTAATGAAATTATCTAACTTCTTATTTACTCTCTTAAAAGGCAAAGCAAACCGTTTTAAAAAGAAGAAAGATAATAAGAGTACGAGCATAGCAATAGAGAGCAATATGCTCGCAACCTTAAGATACACAGACGCATACGAAAGCTCTGTGGCAACAATAAGATATTCCGCAGAAAAATAACGCTCTTTTGGAAGAGAGAGGACTAAGTATGCGTAATTATTATAAATATGATAACCCTCGCTTAGATTTAAAAGAGGTTTTGTAATAAGTGTAAAGATTGGTTTAAATTGCAGGTCATACAGTCCAGATTCTATGCTCTTAAAACGAGGAAATTCGAAATACTCCTCGTGAATCGAGTCATACTCTTGCATAGATCGTATAATACGCGTTGCATGTTCTTTTAAAATAAGCTCATTTTCAATTTCATAGATAGTCTTAGAATAAAGCGTATAAATATAGAGTGGCACAAGAAGTATGCAAGTTACAAGAAGAGTATAAAACAAGGCATTTTTAAGGGCGTAAGAGCTATCTTTCAATGACATATCCTAATCCACGACGATTTTGAATAACATCTTTTGGAAGTTTTTTTCTTAAATTATTTATTTGTACTCTTATATTGGCAGGATCTACATATTCTCCCCAAATTTCATCCTGAAACATTGCGATGGAGACAACTTGATTATAATGGTTAAGGAGCATATTTAGTATATCTTTCTCTGTTTTACTTAGTAAGACATGCTTGTCATTATAGGTCAATGTAAACTGCTTGAGATCATATCTAAGCCCCTCTGCCAAGGTAAGTATATCCTCATCTTCATGTAAAACATTTTTGCACACCTGCATCATGCGTAACTGCAACTCATCTAAATCAAAAGGTTTGCGTATATAGTCACAGCACCCTTTTTTATATCCCTCTTGTAAATCTTGAATATCTGTCATGGAAGTGAGAAAAATAGCAGGAGTTTTATTGCCATCTTTGCGAAGTGTTCCTAGAAGATCAAAGCCATTCATCCCAGGAACATTGACATCTAAAAGTAAGATAGCATAGCTTTTTTCATACACCGCTTCATACGCCTCGTCCCCATTGCCATATCCATCAACATCATAACCAATATCTTCTAAAAACTCTTCGATACTAATGCGTAAAGCATATTCATCTTCTAATAATAAAACTTTCATCGAATTTCCCCCTTTATTCGTCGAATACTTCTATGTTTTAAAATCAAGGCTATTAACTCCTCTTTTGTATAACTATGCAATATTTTATTCGCCTCTTGAATAAAAAGCTCTCTATCTTCATCTGCTACTGTGTCTTTAAGATATAAAAGTGCCTTGTCGTATTGGCTTTTATAGAGATCGTTTTTGAGCGTCTCTTTTTTGACGATATCATACAAATTTTTGCGAGAAAAATTGAGAAAAATTGAAATATCTTCGTCACTATTGCCAAAATTGGCTATATTTTTTTGAGGCATTACCATTACAAAAGCTCCAATAAGCTCTGAATTTGCATTTTTTATAGGCTCATAAAAAAGAATCTTATCATCAACTTCTACAAACTTTTTTGCTTGAAGTTTTTTAAAATCAAGACGCTCTAAAGTATTTACATGTGTATTATTATAAGCACGATTAGCGATGATATATGCTCCTATGGTTGGATTGCTTTGCATTAAAACAGCAGTATTATAAAAGTCATAATCCATCAAAATATACAAATCAATTCCAAACTCTCTAAAAAAAGTAGTCGTTGTATCAAAAAATTGTAAAACCTCTACAAAGCCTAAAAGCCTGCCTTTTTTATAAAGAGGTACGGTTGCTTTAATGCCCAAGCGTCGTCCTACTTCTATTGAAACACGTGGCTTTTTATTGGTTTTAAAGTATTGTAAATCTTTACGAGAATCTTCTAAAGGCATACCAGAATAAGTATCATCCCAGCTTCGAGCAAAAATAAGATACTCAGGCGTGATAATCTGTGAACGCAATAAGGTGTTTGTGTTCTCTTTTAGTTTTTTCATTATCGTAGATAAAATCTCATAACCACGATCTTCGTTATCTTGTAAAAGAGCATCTTTGATAGCTTCATTTTGAGAAAGGACAAGAGCAAAACGCAGAGCATCTTCTTCTTCACGCTCTAACTGATCATGCAAAGCTATGGAAAGTTTATCGCTGATATTACTTAAATTTTGATATTTTATCTCTCCGTTAAAGTGCACAATGGCAAAAAGTAATACGAGAATAATCAGTAAAAAAAGAAAAAGAACTCTTTTTTTAGTAAATAATTTCACATTTAATTCCTAACCTTATTCACACTCTGTAGCACTAATCAATCTTCCATAATGTGGAGTGTTTTCACGTCCTATAAATGTTTGTGTTCCTACGCTATAAGAGAAGTTTGTTTGATTAACATCTATACCATTACATGTAAGGGTTTTATTCTGCTTGTACTCTATAACAACATTTAAAACCTTTTCTCGCTGAACATCTGAGTAAAGATTGAAGAGATACATACTTAAGATAAGCCCTAGTAAAACTGCTACGATAAGATTTTTCTGATTTTTCTCAAGTTCTGTGAGATTATGCAATACCAAAAAGAAAACGCCTACTGCTAATAAACCTAAAATATAACTCATTTTTGCCCTCGTATCTGATAGGTGATATCGCCAGCACCGAAACCAACTATCAATCCACTATCTAAAATTTGCACTATTGTATCATCTTTTATTAATGCAATACTATTGTCTGCGCGATTAAGTCTCTCTACCAAGCTCAGATTATAATGAGAAAACTCTTTTTCAAAATCTATAAAAACCTCCGCCTCACCCGCCGCCCATACAGGAAGAATAACAAGCGAATCGACCCCCTCAAAACAAGCCTTAAAAGCCTCAAGATTATCCAGTGTTCGTGAGTATTTATGCGGTTGCCAGATGGCAATGATATGTTCTATTTTTTTTAACTTTTTGTAAACTTGCACAGACTCCAAAGTTGCTTTTATTTCCGTAGGATGGTGTCCATAATCATCTATTATCACTACATTTTCATCACTTGAGAGGATATCAAAACGCTTTTTGATACCCTTGTAGTGTAAGACATTTTTACGGATATCTTCCATATCCATACTCTTCTCAGCTGCTAAGATAGCTAAGGCTGCGTCTAGTGCAATATGCTTGCCAAAACCCCACACCTCAAAGATTCCATAATCCTTACATGTAAAGCGTGTATAAGGCTCATCGCCTTTTAAAATATACTCAATATTTCTGATATCTCTGCTTGGATAAAGACGCGTAGCATCACCATCTATCGTGCTTAAAAAAGGATCTTCTGCATTTAAAACACGCCACGGAGCTTTTTGGATAAACTCTCTATAACAGTTATAAAAAAGCTCCTCGTCGTAATTATAATACTCCATATGCTCAGGCTCGGCATTGGTTACGATAGCAACAAAAGGATTAGAATTTAAAAAACTTCCATCACTCTCATCGGCTTCAAAAATCAAGATATCGCTATCATCACAATAGCGCACATTTGAGCCAAACTCCTTAGACTCCGCCCCAATAATAGCTGAACCGTGCATGATAGAAGAGAGGATAGCTGAGGTGGTGCTTTTTCCATGTGCGCCTGCGACCGCATAGACTTTAGAATCATGTAAAATCTCCAAAAGTGCCTCGCGTCTTGCCATCACTTTAATACCCTTCGCTTTTGCCTCTAAAACTTCGGGATTATCTCCTCGAATAATAGCAGAATGGATAACACACTCTTGGTCGGTGATATTTTGTGCTACTTGAGGAATGCTTACATGTAAGCCTTCTGATTCGAGTTTTCTTGTGATAACAGACTCTTTGATATCCGAACCACTCACCTTATGCCCACGAAAGTACATATATTTGGCTAAGCCTGAGATGCCGATACCGCCTATGCCTATAAAGTGATACTTCATTGTGCGCCTTCGCTCACTAGGGCGATATTTAAAAGACGCTCCGCCTCATCGCTAAAACAAGAGATATAAAAAGTTCCTGCCTCTTGAGTCGCCTCAATATCAGCAATTTTTTCTAAAAAATCTTCAAAATTCAAGCCCTCATTGGCACTGAGTCTATGCACTTTCATTGCCTTTGAAAATCCTTCATCCTCACTCAATCCTTCTAAAATTTCAAAAAGAGCAGCCCCATCGCTAATACTTTCAGCGCTATAATGTTCGATAGCATACTCATAAAGTGCGCGAATTGTAGCAAAATCTTGTACCTCATCAAGATTAAAACGCCTTGCGCTCTCTAAAGCATTGGTAAGATTTTCTAGTGCTAATTCTAAAATATTAGCATAAAAACCTGTAATATCTTCCTCATTAAGAGTATCGTGCACCTCTTGTTCTAGAACATACAGACTTGCTATATCACCTTCTTCTTGGGCTTTGAGGATTTTTTCTTTAATTTTACTGCTCATCTAAACACTCCTTAATTCTCATCAATGCTTCTCGCGTTTTTGTCTCATTTTCCACCAAGGCAATACGAATATAATCTTTTGCAGGATTCACTCTCGCATCCTCCCGACCTAAAAACTCACCTGGCAAGACTTTGACATTGTATTTTTCGTAGAGCTTACATGTAAAGACTAAAGCATCTTTTACATGTAACCAGATATAAAAGGTCGCTTCGGGTATCTGCGTTCCTAAAATCTCTTGTGCAATTTCAAAATTTTTCTTATACACTGCTCTTGCAAAACTGACATGCTTCTCGTCCGTCCACGCCGTGGCAGCGGCAACTTGCAGAGGCAGAGGTGAAGCAGCCCCGATATAGGTGCGGTACTTCATATACTCTTTTAGAATCTGCGCATCTCCAGCTATAAAGCCTGAACGCAGTCCTGGGGCTGAGGAGCGTTTAGAGATAGAGTTGATAACAAGGATATTTTTAAACTTATCATTGCTTACATGCAAGGAAGCTTCAAGAAGTGATGGAGGTGGTGTATCCGTATATATTTCACTATAACACTCATCGTTGAGTAAAACAAAATCGTATTTTAGTGCTAGTTTTACCCACTTGCCTAGCTCTTCAATACTCATGCTTGAAGCAGTTGGATTATTTGGAAAATTGATAATCACCAAGTCACATTGTGCTAGCTGCTTTTTATCTATCTCAGGCTTGAAGCTATTATCTTTGTTAAGATTGAGATAGATAGTTTTTGAGCGTGAAGCGATAGCCGCACCCTCATAAATCTGATAAAAAGGGTTTGTAAATGCCATAGTTGGCCGCTCTTTATCAAAAAGTAAAAATTGTGGAAAGTTAAAAAGCACCTCTCTTGTTCCAAAACTAGGAATAATCTGCGAGTTATCAAGGTTTACACCAAAACGCCTGTGCATAAAACCTCTCATAGCCTCGCGTAGATAGCTCTCTCCTGTTGTCTTGGGATATTTTTTCAGTAGCGGTGTCGCCTCTTTGAGTGCATTTTGAATAAATTCAGGTGTCTCAAACTGAGGCTCACCTATGGTTAAAACCGAAGGTTCTAAGTTCTTATTTGGAGTGATGTCTTCTAAAAGTTTGTTTAATTTTTCAAAGGGGTATGGCTGGAATGTCACAAAAACTCTTTATATGTAAATTTAAGTTGTATTATAGCGCAAAGTATGAATAACAGCTGTTCCTGCTAGGAGGTCATGGAGTGCGCGTTTATCTTGACGGAATAGGACCATAAAAAAACCGAGCAAAAAAGGAAGCGTTGAAATAAGATATCCGATGTAGCGAATAATTATCTGCTTGTTTGTTAAGGGTGTATTATCTGTGAAATTGACTACTTCTATGCCAAGCATCTTCTTTCCTGGAGTAGCTCCAGCCCAACGTCTCCAAAAAATAATAATAACAAGCATCATCAAAGCTTCAAAAAGAAGCTCCCATGTCATATCTGTTTGTGGCATGCTTTCAAGAGCTTTTACATTGCCATACTGCGCCATCTGTATCGCATTTTGAAATTGCTCAAAATCCATCCACTGTCCATCACTAAGAAAATAGACAAGTATCCCAATAGGAACCGCTAAGATAAGCGTATCTAGCAGTGAAGCTACAAGACGCTCCCAAAAACTGGCATAGATAACTTCACTACTCATTGAAAGACCTTATATATGATAGTTTGGTGCTTCTTCTGTGATAATAACATCGTGCACATGGGATTCTTTGAGTCCTGCACTTGTAATCTCAACAAATTCAGCCTTATCCCAAAAATCTTCGATATTTTTTGAACCACAATAGCCCATAGAAGAGCGTAATCCACCCATCATTTGATGCACGATACCACCGATAGAGCCTCTAAAAGGAACACGACCTTCTATCCCCTCGGGAACAAGCTTATCTGCTGCTGTTCCTTCTTGAAAATAACGGTCTGTGCTTCCCTTACTCATCGCACCAATACTTCCCATGCCGCGGTAGAGTTTATACTGGCGACCTTGGTAGCTAATAGTATCGCCTGGTGACTCTTCTGTTCCTGCAAGAAGTGAGCCTGCCATAACACATGAAGCACCTACAGCCAAGGCTTTTGCAATATCTCCAGAGTATTTAATCCCACCATCTGCAATAATTGGCACACCATACTTGCGCCCAACTGCTGAACACTCATCAATAGCTGAAATCTGAGGAACACCAACACCCGCAACGATACGAGTTGTACAGATAGAGCCTGGTCCTATTCCTACTTTGACACCATCAGCACCAGCTTCGATAAGAGCTTCGGTTGCTTCAGCAGTTGCAACATTGCCAGCAACGATATCAACTTCTAATTCTGCTTTGATAGCTTTTACAGAATCTAAAATACCCTTAGAGTGCCCATGAGCAGAATCCATCACCAAAACATCAACCCCAGCATCTACTAAGGCACGAGCACGATCAATCTGTCCAACACCGATAGCAGCACCAACACATAAGCGTCCAAAAGCATCTTTGTTTGAGTGAGGATAGGCGATGCGTTTTCGGATATCTTTAATCGTGACAAGCCCCTGAAGATAGCCCTCATCATCAATAATAGGTAGTTTTTCTATCTTGTTTTTATTCATAATATCACCTGCATCATCAAGAGAGATGCCCTTTGAAGCGGTGATGAGTGGCATCGGTGTCATGGTATCAATAGCAAGTTTACTCATATCTTTTTCAAAACGCATATCACGGTTTGTTAAAATACCTAGAAGTTTATTGTGAGTATCTACCACAGGAACACCTGAGATTTTAAACTCACTCATCAAAGCTTCTGCGTCCGCTAGAGTCGCATCAGGATGAACAAAAACAGGATCAATAATAATTCCTGATTCTGATTTTTTCACCTTATTAACCATCTTTGCTTGTGTTTGAATATCCATATTTTTATGAATAATTCCAATCCCACCAAGACGCGCCATTGCAATAGCTGCGCGGTATTCTGTAACAGTATCCATCGCAGCAGAAGCCATAGGAACTTTTAAAGCGATATTACGAGAAAACATACTCTCAACATCTACCTCTTTAGGTAAAACTTCAGAGTAACGAGGGACTAATAATACATCTTCAAATGTCAATGCACGTTTACGAATTTTCATTTAGGTTTCCTTTTTATAATTGTAACTCTTTTTCTAAACTCAAAGCACCATCAAACACACTCTGTTCATCAAAAGCCGCACCGATAAGCTGTAAGCCAACGGGCATACCATCAGCCGTTTTATCAACAGGTAAGGAGATAGCTGGTAAGCCTGCCAAGTTAACAGATATAGAGTAGATATCACTTAAGTACATAGCCATAGGGTCTGCAAACTCTCCACACTTAGGTGCTACTGTTGGTGCGATTGGAGAGAGTATCAAATCAACCTCTTTAAAGAGTGCCTCATACTCCTCTTTTATCAGATGACGTACCTTCTGCGCTTTTACATAATAAGCATCATAAAAGCCACTCGAAAGCACAAAGTTTCCGAGCATTATACGACGCTTTACCTCATCACCAAAACCCTCCGAACGGGTGTTGAAATAGGTCTCTTGAAGGTTCTCACCCTCAACACGCTTTCCATAGCGGATGCCATCATAGCGTGCTAAGTTTGTTGTCGCTTCAGCTGTTGCGGTGATATAATAGGCTGAGATATCATATTTTGGATCCATCATATCTTTTTCTATTATAGTATGCCCTGCTTTTTTGAGAGTTTCTATAGTTTTAGCATAGGCATTTTTGATATCATCAGAAGCATTTTCTATATATTTTGGAAGAACGGCAATAGTCATTTTTCGAGAACTATCAAGCTTATTAGCAACAGACTCATACGCCATATCCGCACTTGTCGAATCTTTAGGGTCATGCCCACTAATGATGTCATACAAGATAGCAGCATCTTCAACATTTTGTGTCATCGGTCCTATCTGATCGAGCGAACTTGCATACGCACCTAAGCCATAGCGACTCACACGCCCATAAGTAGGCTTCATCCCAACAATGCCACAAAAAGCAGCAGGCTGACGAATAGAACCACCCGTATCACTCCCTAGAGCAGCGATAGCCAATCCAGCGGCAACCGCAGCAGCACTTCCACCAGAACTTCCACCAGGAACGCACTCTTTGTTATGTGGGTTGAGTGTTTTACCATAGCAACTACTCTCTGTAGTTGAGCCCATAGCAAATTCGTCCATATTGGTACGACCAAAAGGACTTAAGCCTGCATTTTGAAGCTTTTGTATAACAGTTGCACTGTAAGGAGCGATATATCCTTGAAGAATTTTTGAGCCAGATGTCACTGACCAATCTTTAACTTGAATATTATCTTTGATTGCGATAGGAACACCATCACCTACATTATGTACATCAATATAAGCATTGATATCACTCTGCGCTTCAATCTTCTCGCGCAGTTCATCTTTCAATGTTTCTAGCTCAGCAGATGAGAGTTTCAGAGCCTCTTTGAGTGTAATCATTCACTTTCCTTTAATTTTTTAGCACGTTTGACTGCCATAATTCCAATCCCAACCATAACAAAAATCAGCACTACCGTTATAACAACAAAGCTAAAAGGTACAGATTCAGTAGGACTAGGCACTGAGCACCTTTTCACAACGCTTACATGTAAGGTCTTGTGAGAGAGCTTGGTATTTCCAACAGCGTGGGCATTTTTCAGCTTCTGTAAAGCCCACAACAAAAACATCGCCATCAATCTCAAAGCGTCCAGCTTCTTTAGCAACTGCATTTGTACTAATTCCCGAAACAACAAACCAATCTTCTGCCTCAACACTCTGTAATGATGCAATAGTGCTTGATGATGTCTGGATAATTAACTCTAAAGTAGCCTTGATAGTTTTCTCTTTTTTCAGTCCATCAACTATTTCAGAAAATTTCTCTCTCGCACTCATCATATAAGTCTCAGCAAAATCAACTTGCGCTACATCAATAGCTTCATATTGAAATTCAAAGATATCATTTGCATCTCCTCGAACAACTGCTGGCGCTGATTCTAAAATCTCATCTGCTGTATAGGTTAAGATTGGAGCCATTAAGCCAAGCAGAGCCTTTGTGATTATCGCCATAGCACTCTGACTAGCACGACGGTGCGCGTCATCTTTCGCATCACAATAGAGACGATCTTTTGTCACATCTATATAAATCCCGCTTAAATCATTAACAATAAAATTATTTAAAAGACTCATACCTTGTACATAGTTATACTTTTCAAAGTTAGCATGCACATCTGCAAAAACTTTGGAGGCTTTTGAGACAATCCACTGATCGAGTATATTGAGATCTTCATACGCCATAACAGTCTCTAAATCATTGATATTAGCGAGCATTATTCTAAAAGTATTTCTTAGTTTACGGTAACTCTCAGAAGTCTGTTTCAAGATATCATCAGAGATTTTCAGATCCCCTTGATAATCACTCATAGCCACCCACAAACGTAAAATCTCAGAGCCATATTGCTTGATAACTTTCTCAGGAGCGATAACATTGCCTTTAGACTTAGACATCTTCTCACCCTTAGCATCAACCGTAAAACCGTGAGTAAGCACACCTTTGTATGGTGCTTTATGCTGCACTGCTGCACTTAAAAAGAGTGAAGATTGGAACCAGCCACGATGCTGGTCTGAACCTTCAAGATACAGATCAGTTGGATACGCACCTGCATCATAGTTGCGTGATTTTAAAACCGCATTCCAAGTAGAACCACTATCAAACCAGACATCTAAAATATCAGTGACTTTTTCTACCTCATCAGCGCTATAACCAGAACCTGGATAAAGAAGCTGTTCAGTTGGCATGTTGTACCAAGCATCACTTCCTTGCATCTCAAAAACCATAGCTACAAAGTTAAGCACTTTCTCATCTAAGATGACTTCACCTGTCGCTTTTACACGAAAAAATGCGATGGGCACACCCCAATCACGCTGACGAGAGATACACCAATCTGGGCGATTTTCTACCATAGAACTCAAACGCTTACGCCCTGTTTCGGGATAGAAATCTGTTTTAGCGACTTCATCAACTGCAATTTCACGAAGTGTTTTACTCTCTCCTTCTGGAGTCTCATCTACAGAGATAAACCACTGCTTAGTAGCACGAAAAATCAGTGGCGTATGTGAACGCCAACAGTGCGGATAAGAGTGAGTAAATTTGCTTACATGTAAGAGTTTATTATCAAGAAGTTCTAAGATGGCATCATTTGATTTAAAGATATGTTTGCCTACAAACTCTTCTGCATTTGGAAGAAGTTTCTCTTTTACAACTGTTGTATCAAAGCATCCCGTCTCATCAACAGGCATGATAACTTCAAGATTATATTTTAGGCCAATACGGTAATCATCTTCCCCATGCCCAGGAGCAGTATGGACACATCCCGTTCCACTGTCCATCAAAACATGTTCACCAAGAACGATATGAGAGCTACGACCATTAAGAGGGTTGATAGCGTGGAGATTTTCAAATACACTTGCCTCAAAAGTTTGAACTACTTCGCCTTTGACAACCTCAAGTTCTCGCATACTCTCATAAAGTTTTTGTGCTACGATATAGCCATCAGCACTGCGAACATACTTCTCCTCAGGATTGAGAGAAATTCCTGTATTTGCTGGGAGTGTCCACGGTGTTGTTGTCCAGATAATAAGTGCAGCGTCGCCTTCGATAGAGAGACGTAGCTTTGCTTCATCATTTAACTCAAAAGCGACATAGATAGAGTGAGACTCTTTATCTTCATACTCTACTTCCGCCTCTGCAAGTGCTGTTCGCTCTGCCCAAGACCAATATACTGGCTTAGAACGCTCAATAAGCAGTCCTTTTTTAGCAACATCACATAGCGTGCGATAGATATTGGCTTCAAACTTATAATCCATTGTCAGATAAGGTTTTTCCCAATCTGCAATAATTCCCATAGTTTTAAACTCATCACGCTGAATATCTACAAATTTTACAGCATGTTCGCGGCAAAGTTTTCTTACTTCACCAGTGTTTAAGAGCTCTTTTTTCTTTTTACCGCCAAGTTTTTTCTCAACTTGTTGTTCAATAGGCAGACCATGGCAGTCCCAGCCTGGTGTTAAACGCACAGATTTACCATTAAAATAGTTATGTTTGACAATAATATCTTTTAAAATTTTATTGAGAGCATGACCGATATGAATATGCCCATTCGCATACGGAGGTCCATCATGTAGCGTAAAAGAGTCCGCATCACTACGCAATCTCTTCATTTTAGAATAAACATCTTTATCATACCACGTCTTATAACGCTTTGGCTCATTGTTTGCGAGATTTCCACGCATTGGAAAATCTGTTTTTGGTAAGAGGAGTGTCTCTTTGTAGTCCATAAAAAACCTTACATGTAATCTAATTAAAAGTTTTGCATTATACCTTTTAGGGGTTTAAAAAAAGCTGTCTTTTTAAAGCTTATGCTATACTACGAAGAAAAAGAGGGCGATACCCTATGAAAAAGCACCTTCTCTTTGTTGGAAATCGATTTCTCAACAACCCTGCCTTGCAACGATATGCTATTCGCAGTGCAAAAGAAAAGCTAGGTCATCTTGAGCAAATTAGCTATTTTCAAGACTCTGACAACTCTCTATTTCTTATTCTTGACCAACTTTTAAAAGAAAAAATAAAGCTTCTTATTATCACAACGAAAAACTCTTCTGCTATTGTAGGAAAATTACTCAGCACCATCACATCAGATAATCAGATACTTAAAGACAATATGCTTATTCCCTCACAGACAAGCGTTTTTGAAGAGGGAAGCTATCTTATAGAGTATGAAAAAGCTATAATCAATGTTATTATTGCGACAGAGAATAGAAATTTGCCGTCTATTATCTTAGAAGATGAGAAGAAATCAGCCAAGATACATGTTTTTGATGAAAACATACCTAATGTTAAAATTCTTCTTGAACCACTAGCTACAAGTTTTGATATACGGCTTGATTTAGTTGCTATTGTTGAAGGCTGGGTTGAGGTGAGCGTTCAAAGTAGAAAATATGGAAATATTGCTCAATTTATCGCTGCTGCGAAACAACTACTAGGTCATAAACTTATTGCAACAAATAATGTTGTAGTATATATTATTGAAAAACTATCACATTCACATAGAAAAATTACCTTTGCTGAAAGTTGCACAGGTGGTCTGCTCGCCTATTTCTTTACTCACGAAAGTGGTGCTTCTAATATTTTTGAGGGTTCTTTAGTTACCTATTCTAATGTGCTTAAATCAAATTGGCTTGCTGTTGATGATGCAATTTTAGAAAAATATGGCGCAGTAAGTCTTGAAGTTGTAAACGAAATGAGTGAAGGGGCACTCAATGTTAGTTATGCAGATTATGCCCTCGCCATTAGTGGTATCGCTGGACCTAATGAGGGTACGACAGAAAAACCTGTAGGTACAGTATGCATCTCTGCTCGTAGTAAAGATAGTCTAAAGTATGAGCAAATCCAACTTTTCGGTGATAGAAATTATATCCAAGAACAGAGCGCTTTATACGCAATCAAGATGCTTTTACTCCTCGATAAAGAGCTCTTTTTCAAAGATTTGTAAAAACCCCTTGACAAAGGGAGCTTTTATATGTATAATTTCGCCTCACAAATAAGCGTGAGAATTTAAAATGTCTTGTTAGCTCAGTTGGTAGAGCACGTCACTTTTAATGATGTGGCCGTAGGTTCAAATCCTACACAGGACACCATTTTTGCACAAAAGTTTTTTACTTTTCTTAAATAAAGTATATTTTATTAGGTTGCGGTGGTAGTTCAGTTGGTTAGAATACCTGCCTGTCACGCAGGGGGTCGCGAGTTCGAGTCTCGTCCACCGCGCCATTTTTTGATTATTTGCACTGAAGCTTTTGACTCACGTACTCTAAGTACGCTTCGCCAAAATCTTAAGCACAACTAATTCAAAAAACTATATTAT
>CAMZLS010000006.1 GCA_947311765.1 uncultured Helicobacteraceae bacterium | reverse complement strand
TAACAATGCTTCATGCAACTAAAGGAATGAATTTTGATCTTGGTGGCTTGGAAATTGAAAAAATATTAACATATGAAAAAGAGGTTCAAGCGGCATTATCAGATTATTTTATGCCTCCTGAAGCAACGATGGTTTCTCCACTGATTCCATTCTCCCCTATGCCTGGTGGAGCACTTACTGCAAATACTCAGATGATGCGTGATAATAATATTTTAGAGCGTTTTCCTGATGTGATTGATGCAATGCGTGAGGTCGTTGAAAAAGGTGGTTATGGCACTTCTGTAACACCAGTATCTCAATTTTACTTTCAACAAGCACTTAATAATGTAATGCAAGGACCCTGGAAAGCGATAGCTCCAGGTTATGGAAAAATGGTTTTAGGTTATTTTGGGAAGACACCAACAGCGCCAGACCCAGAGATTGTAAAAATTGCTTCTGAAAAGTTAGGCTTAGAGCCGACAACAGAAAATGCAATTGATTTAGCTGATGCTGATGAGACAAAATCATTAGCACATTGGACAAAGAAGCTAGAAGATGAAGGTATTGAAATTAGTGATGAAAATATCTTTATTGCAGCTGCATGTCAAGAAAAAGGTATCGCTTTCTTAAAAGGCGAGGCTGAAGTTAATGTAAGAAAAAATTCAGATATTATATCGCAGGAGAGTGGTTCGATGAGTTCAGGAAGTTATACAGTAGTAGTTAATGGTGAGAAATTTAGTGTTCAGGTTGCTGAAGGTGATGCAGATATTCAAGTAACAGCGGTTAATGGAGAAAGTGCGCAAACGACTGCTCCTGTAGCAGGTGCTGAAGATTTGGAAATTAAAGCACTTCTTCCTGGAAGTGTATGGAAGATTGTTGCTAATCCAGGTCAGAGTGTTGCTGAAGGAGATGTTATTATTATCTTAGAATCTATGAAAATGGAGATTGATGTTGTTGCTCCTAGAGGCGGTGTTATTAAAACGATTAATGTTGCGACTAATGACAAGGTTATTGAAGGTCAAGTTGTAGCGGTTTTAGGATAAGCATATGAGATCTTTTGCTTTAAAATTTTTGTTGTTACTAGTCATCGTCGGCTCGAGTAGTAATCTTTTTGCTTCTTCACACGAAGCTAGTCCAGCACCTAGCTCGACCTATAAAGAAGAGACATACAAAGCTAAGCCTATGACAGAAATGATTGTTGGCTTTTTAAAATCAACGGGTATCGTAGCCCTAGCTACTCCAAATCCTGATGAGCTCAATGCTTCGGGTCAAAAAATGAGTGATTTTCATAAATCATGGGGTCGAATCATTATGATTTTAATCACCTTTGTTCTTTTCTATTTGGCAATAGCTAAGGGATTTGAGCCTCTTTTGTTGTTGCCAATTGCCTTTGGTGGGCTATTAGCAAATATTCCTGTAGCCAATATTGCTGGTCCGCATGGATTTTTAGGTGTTATTTATAGCATGGGACTTGCCAACGAATTTTTCCCTATTGTTATCTTTATGGGAGTAGGGGCGATGACTGATTTTGGTCCGCTACTGTCAAATCCAAAAACGGCACTTCTTGGTGGTGCAGCGCAATTTGGAATTTTTGGAACTTTAGTTGGTGCAGTGGCTCTGAGTCAATATACTGATCTCTTTTCATTTACATTACAACAAGCTTCTGCCATCTCTATTATCGGTGGAGCAGATGGTCCAACGTCTATATTTATAGCATCAAAACTTGCTCCTGAGTTACTTGGAGCAATTGCGGTAGCGTCATATTCATATATGGCGATGGTACCAATTATTCAACCACCGATTATGAAAGCACTGACTACAGATAGTGAGCGTCGTATTAAAATGACTACTTTACGCCATGTATCACGTCTTGAAAAACTTATCTTTCCTATTACTGTATTAGTATTGGCTATTTTAGTTTTACCTGAATCAACACCACTTATTGGTGCATTTATGTTTGGTAACTTCTTAAAAGAGTCAGGAGTAGTTGAGCGTTTAAACGATGTTTTACAAAACTCACTTATCAATATCACGACTATCTTCTTAGGTCTTGGTGTTGGCTCAAAATTAGCAGCGGATCAGTTTTTAGTTGCGGAGACTTTAGCTATTTTAGCACTTGGTATTATTGCATTTTCTATAGGAACAGCAGCAGGTGTTTTGATGGCAAAGCTTATGAATCTTTTCCCGGGAACAAAAATCAATCCTCTTATTGGTTCAGCAGGTGTTTCTGCTGTACCGATGGCAGCTCGTGTTTCAAATAAAGTCGGTATGGAATATGATCGATCAAATATGCTTCTTATGCATGCAATGGGTCCAAATGTTGCAGGTGTTATTGGTTCAGCTGTCGCAGCAGGTGTCCTTATCTCTATTTTTGCATAATTTTATATGCTTACATGTAAGAGTTTTAGCTCTTACATGTAAAATGGCATACAATTTGCTTTTATCCCCATAAAGGATAATATTATGGGCTATCAAGAAGATCTTCGTGCACGACTTGATCGTGTTGCTCCTGTCTCAAGTAAAAAGACTGAACGTGTATCAAACAATGATATTGATCGATTAATAATTAATGAACTTTCAGAAGAGTTTAATCTCTCTCGCTATGATTTAGATGAAGGTGATATTTTGCGTGCTATTAAAATAGAATCAATTTTAGAACCCTATGAAAGCGCTTTTTCACATCAGTATGCTTTAAAAGTATTTTACTCCATCGCAAAGGCTGGTGAAATTAATGCCGCAACACTGAATGAGCTTATCTGTCGTCCTAATGAAGAATTTAAATTACTTATAGATAGAATGATTCGTGCAAAATTAATTTTTGTGACATCAGAGCGTGATATTGCTCTTACTCACGAGGGAAAAAGTCTTGCTGAAAGAATAGGCGTAGATATCTATTTTGTTTGATAAAGATTGCTTCACATTCGTTTGTAATGACAGCCATAACCCGTCATTGCGAGAAACTTCGTGACGCGGCAATCTATTTTTTATTTAAAATTTCTACAATAAGAGGAATGATATCATGACTTTTAGTTTTATCTACAAAACCATCAGCCCCTAACACTTCAGCCTCTCGTTTATTGTTATCTCCTGTCATAGAACTATTAACAATAATAGGAATATTTTTTGTAGAGTCTTGCTCTTTAAGATGTTTTACAACTGTAAATCCAGACATTTCTGGCATCTCTATATCTGTGATAATAGCAGGAATATCCTCAGGCATAGGCATTGAAGCTATATATTCAACTAGTAGCTTTCCATTATCAAATATGATATATTTTATATTAGAATTTTCAAAAATTTTACGCAGATGACTTTGCGCAGTTTTAGAATCCTCTGCAATAAGTACAGTTCCAGTTTTCAGACATAAAGGTATATCTAAATTTTTTAAGTTTTGTGGAGAGAGTTCTGTATTAACCATTGCTTGAGGTATAACATCAGAAAGAAATTTTTCATAGTCTAGTATAAGACAGAGACTCCCGTCATCAAGCCTTGTATCATTCATAATAATGCCACCATTACCAACACGGTAGCTATCGGGAGCGTGCATTTGAGACCAATTTTTTTTGATAACACGGTGAGCAATCATGATGCGTAATCCAATGATAATTCCATTAAAATCACAAACAAGAATATTTGATTTTTTTATCTCTTCTTTGCTAAGGTTTATATCTAACCAAGAGGGCAGGTTGAGTACGGGAATCTGCATATTACGCAAAATTATAGTGCCCTCCAAGAGAGGATGAGAAGAAGGCAAAAGTGTTAAATGGTGCCTTGATGCTTCTATTACCTCACGAGTTTTAAAGACATTTATGGCGTAAAAAGGAGAGTCTGCTTTTATGCTGACTTTAAAAACTAAAAGTTGCAGTTCATTATTTTTTGCTAAATTCGTAGCAGCATCAACATGATCAAGCATTGACATTGATAGCATCCCTTGTAGGTAATTAAAATAATGATACCTAAATCTCATTGAAACTTTAATATAATACTACCAAAGGCTCCAAATGAACAAATTAATCGATTACTTTTTAAAAAATGTGCAACTCAATCATGTCTTAGTGATTTTTTTATTGCTAAGTGGGATTTATGCTTATTCTAAAATTCCTAAAGAACTTTTTCCTGATGTTGTGTTAGATAAAATTTTAGTAAGTGGTGCCTATCCAGGTTCAAGTGCTAATAATTTGGACAAGATGGCAGTTCGTGATATTGAAGATGATGTTGGTTCGCTAAGCGGTATTGCTGAGATTGAAAGTATTATCACCCCTGGAACTTTCTCAATAATATTAACACTAGATGACAATGCTGATGTTTCTCGCGTTCTAGATAAAGTAAAAGATGCCATAGCAAGAGTGAGTCAAAATTTACCCTCAGATATGAATGAGCCTATCGCAAAACAGATGGATAAAACTCGTGATTTGATGAAAGTTTCTATCGCTTCAGATAGCTTAAGTTTTGATGAGTTACTTAATGAAGCCAAATTATTAAGACCTTTTCTTTTGCGTGTTAAAAATATCTCTGAAATTGAAATTTATGGAGATTCTGATAAAAAGATAGAGTTACAGATTAATGAAGAAGCACTTCGGGCTTATCAGCTTAATCCCTCTGATGTTATAGATGCCATCAGAAATCTCTCTTATATCTTTCCTATAGGTGATATAGATGATGCTAAATCTTTCGTTTTTGTCTCTACAATCAATGGAAAAGCCACCAAGGCAGAGTGGGAAAATACACTCTTACATGTAAGCGGAAAATATCTCTATCTCCGTGATATTGCACAAGTTTTAATACACCATCCGCAAGACGATACTTTAGGCTCTTTTAACGCTAAACCCTCTTTAACACTCTCTATATTGAAAGATGAAAAGGGAAATTCTATAGCACTTTCCAAGCTTTTACATGAAAAATTAGAAACTTACAACAAAGAACATCCTCAGATAAAAGCAAATATCTATTTAGACTCCTCTAAGCCTATTAAAAATCGTCTCAATGTAATCATTTCAAATCTCACACTTGGTTTAGTTTTAATCTTTATCTCAATGTATGTTCTTATCAATAGAAATACTGCCATCATAGTGACGCTTGGAATCCCTTTTTCTTTTATTATTGGATTGTTGTTTCTCTATTTTATGGGATATTCGCTTAATATAGTCTCTTTGATTGGTGCTCTTTTAGTTGTGGGTATTGCAGTTGATGATGCAGTGGTGGTTTCTGAAAATATACAGCGTCATATAGATGAGGGCATGGATCCTGCTGAGGCTGCGAAGGTGGGAGCAAAAGAGGTGATGTTCCCTGTTGTTTTGGCAACATTGACAACTGTTGTTGCCTTTATGCCGATGTTTATGATGAGTGGGGAGATGGGGCTTTTTATAAAGCTTATTCCTGTGGTTGTGATTATGGTACTTTTAGGCTCTCTTATTGAGAGTTTTCTCTTTTTGCCACTGCACGCTAAAACTATGTTGAAAAAAGGCACACCTTCACGCGATTGGTCATGGCTAAATGAGCGTTATGAGTGGTTATTACACCGCCTTTTGCACCATAAAAAAATGACTCTGCTTTTCTTTTTTGTTTTTGTTCCACTTGCCACTTTTGCAACTTTAAAGATGCTTCATTTTCAGTTTTTTCCTAATTTTGATAACTCAAAACTTTATGTATCAGCAAAACTTGATATCAATACAAAGCTCGAAGATACCTTTGAGATTGCGAGAGCAATAGAAAATGAGGTGTTAAAATGCAAAAAAGAACTCTCTATCAAAAGTGTTTCTCAGGTCAGCGGTAAACGGCGAAATCTCGCCAACTCAAATGAGCGTGGGAGCAATCTCTTCTATCTTACTATAGAACTTGAAGATATGGTGGATACAAATTTTGTCAATAGATATATAAATCCTATTCTAGATCTCTCTTTTAAGTTTAATGACCCCCTAAAAATTCGTAAGTTTCCCTCTTTTAAGGTGGCAGAAATTTTGCGTGAAAAACTCAAAGATATTGAAAAAAAATATCCATTTTTAGAGTTTGCGGTAATGGAAGGTAAAGTTGGTTTAGTAAAGACAGATATTGAGATTAACCTTGTCGGTAACAATAATGAAAATACTCAAAAAGCCCTCACTAAACTTAAATCAAAACTTGCAACTATCAAGGGAACCTATGATATCGTAGATAATGTACGGCTTGGAAAGATAGAGTACAAGATAAAAATCAATGCCTATGGCGAACAGTTAGGATTGAGTGAGGGCTATGTTGCTTCTATCTTGAGCAGCTATTTTTTAGGAAATCGTAAGGCTGTGAGTTTTGATGATAGTGGTGTAGTTGAAATCACTACAGAATTTGCAGATAAAGACCACTTGAGTAAACTTTTTAACTTTGATATTCCCCTCAGCGGAGGAAGTTTTATCGCCTTAAAAGATGTGGCTGAATTTATTCAAGTCCAAGATTATGAACGGATTGAAAAAGATAACGGCGATATCGTTAAAACAGTTAGCGCAAATGTTGATAAATCAGTAACAACAGCCATAGATACCCTCGCGCAACTTCAAGAAGAAATAGAAGCGATTGAAAAAAGTGGTATTCGTGTACTGCTCAAAGGTGAAGATGAGAAAAATAAGCAACTCAAACCTGATATGAAACGCTCCGTAGGCGTGGCAATGTTTTTAATGCTTATCTTGCTCTTGCTTATTTTTGCAAAAATAAAATACGCGCTTATGATTCTCTCTGTCATTCCTTTTTCAATTTTTGGAGGACTTCTAGGACATCTCATAGTAGGAATGAACTTAGCCATGCCGTCAATCATAGGAATGTTAGGACTCGCAGGAGTTGTTATTAATGATGGAATTATTATGCTAGATTTTTTACGAGGAACGCATAATACAAAAGATTTTTACTACCGTGCAAAACTACGCTTGCGACCAATTATCATCACTTCAGTAACAACATTTTTAGGACTTTCGACACTAATATTTTTTGCAACAGGACAGGCAAAAATCATGCAACCCTTAGCCATTTCTCTTGGTTTTGGACTCCTTTGGGGAACAGTAATGAATCTACTTTATCTACCAACATTATATGCCTTAGTAAATAAAATCAAGCCAGAAGAACAAGCCTAATATTTAATCTTCGCAAGATAAAGCCCCTCGGCAGGGGCAAGTTTGCGAGAGTAGATATCTTTACAATGAAGCTGGTTTATAAGCGCCTCTTTATCTAATTTTTCCTCTGAAATAGCGAGTAGAAATCCAACCATAAGACGTATTTGACTTCGAAGATAGCCGTTGGCTTCAAAGTAGAGAATGATTTTTCCCTCTTTTTGGTAGGCAAAGGCTTTGTAGATAGTACGCATGGAGCTTTTGGAGTCGCTTCCTGATTTCATAAAATTTTTAAAATCATGCTGACCCTCAAAAAGTTTTATCGCAGAGGCGATTTTCTTAAAATTCACATGTTTGACAAAGGTGATATAACGCGCCTCAAAAGGGTTCTTGTTGTGTGCACTTAGTATATATCTATAGACACGAGATTTTGCTGAGTACCTTGCATGAAAGTTATCCGTTACCTTTTGAATACGCCTTACATGTAAGGAAGCAGGGAGTTGATAATTAAGTATGGTTTTTAACTTGTTTAGGTCGCTCCAAAACTTTGGAAGGCTTACATGTAAGAGCTGTCCTGTGGCGTGGACACCTCTATCTGTTCGCCCTGAGGCTATAGCGGTATCTTTGATGCCAAGATTATCTAAAGCTCTTTGAAATGTTCCCATCACCGTATTTGGTGTGGAGTTTTGGCTTTGAGAACCCATAAAGAGTGAGCCATCATAAGAGAGAGTGATTGCAACTTTCAAAAACGAGCCAATACATTACGGCGATACATAGCATAAGTGACTCCAAGCCATGCCATAATTACCGCAGGGATGGTATAAAATCGCAGAGCATCTTGCAAGCCCATAGTCGCCCCATAATAAAACAAGATACCCAAGAAGAGAAAGAGATAGATATGACCTTTTTGGTGGCGTTCATGTAAAACACTAATGGCCACGATAAAAAAGAGGCTGATAACAGGAAAGATACTTAGCAGTATATCGGTGATAAACATCTTTATCTTATTGTTTCGACGCTCAGGGTCTAGCCAAAATTTGACTGGAGTTAGGTAGGTGCGTAGATTAGTAACAAGAACATTATTGATAGCCATAGTATCAAAGTTCATCTGTGAGAGTGTATCTTTTGTGTAGCCGTAGCCTTTCCCATTGCTCAGCTTGAGCGTTAAAACACCTTTTTTATTCTCTACTTCAGCCTTTTTAGCACCGATAAGCATCTCCTCTTCTATGTCTTTATGAAAAAGAAAAACATCGCCATAGCTTTTATCTGGATTTTTTTTGCCGATATATAGAAGCCAATCTCCAAAATTGTGACCAAATTCTGAGGCAGAGAGATTAAAATTTGCCTCGCTTTTTTTATAGCGTAGAAAGTTTGTTGAGAGAACTGTCGCGTGAGGAAACATCACAAAAAAGTTAAAACTCAGCAGTAGAGTCAGCAAGATAGCAGGCTTGAGCAGAGTTTTGATGATAAAATTTGGCTTGATTCCCATAGCGAAGATAACGACCATCTCATTATCAGTCGAGAGTCTGTGTAGTGTAAGTGACGCGGAGACAAAAAAAGTCACGGGTAGGGTGTAAAAAAGCAGTTCAGGCAGTACAAAGAGATAGAGCTTAAACATCTCCCACACCGTGACTTGAATGACTGAAGTGTATGTCGCAAGTTTAATCAAAAAGATCACCGATGCGATAGCAAAGAGTGGGATAAAGATAGAGAAAAAAAGTATCGTAAAGTTTTTGATTATATACTCACGAAGTCTATCCATAGAGCGAATCCAAGTACGCCATCACCTGCATGTCAAAGATAAAAACTATAAAAGTTGCCATCGCTAAAAAGGGAATAAAAGGCACTTGTAAAGACTCCTCATCATCCTTTTTTTGCAGTAAAAGCATAGCAGGTAGGGCTAAAACAGCAGAGAAAAAGATAGCTGCCAAAGTCAGCTTCACACCCAAAAGTGCCCCCATAGTTGCGGCTATCATGATATCTGCCTCACCCATCGCCTCTTTTTTGATGATATAAGAGAGGTAAAAACGCAACAATGTAAAGCCACCAGCAAAGAGTAGGGCATTAACTCCGTGTTCTACAAACATTCCTATAGAAAAAGCACTCACTATCGCCAAAGTCAGCGCTAAAAGGTTGAGTGAATCAGGTACCATTTTGTAGTAAAAATCGATAACAGAGAGCGCAAGAAGCAAGACAAAAACAAGAGCAATCCCAAAAGTAGGGATGGTGATACCAAGCTTCATAAAGACAAGTAAAAAGATGATACCGCTAAGCATCTCAACGATAGGATACTGCTTTGAGATAGGTGCGCCGCAAAAGGAGCATTTTCCTCGAAGAAAGAGCCATGAGAGTATGGGGATGTTGTGCCAGGGTTTGAGTTTGGCATTACATGTAACGCAGTGAGATGAGGGAAAAACAACACTCTCTTCTTTGGGAATACGGATAATCACAACATTCATAAAAGAGCCGATAAGCGTTCCGAAGATAAAGATAAAAAGTAGTTCCATTATTTTAAGCCTCCAAAGCGACGTTCAATTTTTTTAAAGTTTTCCAAGATAGATTGTAGCTCATCTGGGGTAAAATCAGGCCATAAAGTCTCAGTAAAAAAGAGTTCAGCGTAAGCAGATTGCCACAGCAAAAAGTTTGAAAGCCGTTTATCCCCACCACTTCGTATAAGAATGTCCACAGGCATGGAGGTGTCAAGTGCATACTCTAGTGAGGCCTCAGTAACTTCGATATTTTGTTTTATCAGACTCTTTACCGCGCGGATAACTTCATCTTTTGAGCCATAGTTGAGCGCGAGTGATTGCGTTAAACCCTTACATGCAAGGGTCTTCTTCTCTATATCTTGTATCGTTTTTTGTAGCTTTGTGCTAAAACCAGAGATATCGCCGATAGCCTTAAAGCGGATATCATTTTCCAGATAGATTGGTAACTCTTTTTTGAGCCAGCCATCAAGCAGTTTCATCAAAAAATCGACCTCATACTTAGGGCGTTTCCAATTTTCTGTGCTAAATGCGTAGAGGGTTAATCTCTCTATCTCTTTATGAATTGAGCAAAAAGTAGTGATATCACGCACCACTTCTGCTCCTTTTTCGTGTCCTTTGACTCTCTTTTTTCCTTGTGCTTCTGCCCAGCGTCCGTTACCGTCCATAATGATAGCGATATGGCGTATCTCATTTCTCATATTAGAGCTCTTTTGCTTCATCAAGAAGTTTGAGCGAGAGGGTGAGCTTATCTGTTTTTTCTAGGGGCCTAATGCCTTTTGCAGTGATAAAATCTATCTGATTATCATTTGTGCCAAAACTTTGTGAATTTTGCAAAAGATTTAAACAGACTGCATCAACCTCTTTTGTATCTATAAGCAAAGCAGCGTTATGGAGTGCGTTTTCAGAGTCCATCTCCGCTTTGAAAGCGATAGTTTTTATGCCATCTTTGTTGATAGAGCTTAGAATATCCATATTTTTTTTCAAAGGCAGATCCCATGAGTCACCGATATCACTCTTTTTGAGCTTCCCCTCTTGCGCAAAGGCAGGGATATAGTCACTCACCGCTGCTGCCATAAAAACAAAAGGCTCTTTTTGGATAAGGTGAATCTGATCTGTATCCATCAAAGAGGCCTTAGACATCACCCCTTTTTTAGCAATGCGAATAGAATCACTCAGATACTCAAACATCTCAGCAGAATCCTCAACATCAATAATGTGAATATCTTTAGCGATATCATCCTCAAAACGCGTAGCGATAAGATTGATATCGGCACCTTTAAGATAGAGAGCTGTTGCTAAAGACGAGGCCATTTTTCCGCTAGAAAAGTTGCTCAAATAGCGCACATCATCAATTTTTTCTATGGTGCCGCCACCTGTGACAATTACACGACGATCTTTCCAAAATTCTTCTTGCAAAAGAAGACGCGAGGCGTGCCAAAAGATATTGATTGGGTCTGCTAAAGCGCCATCACCTGTGGTTTGACATGCTAACTCTTTTGTCTGTGTCTCTACGAATTCATAATTGGCAATCTTTAACATTTTAAGTGAAGCTTGGGTGATAGGGTTGTGAAGCATGTGGGTATTTGCTGCTGGAGCTAGGAGCTTTAGCTTAGGATCAGCTAGGGCGCACTGTGTGAGGAGATTATCAGCAAGACCGTTAGCAAGTTTTGCGATAGTGTGGGCGCTACAAGGAGCAATAAGATAGAGGTCTGCCCACTGTGTGATGTTGATATGATTATTGTCATCCGCCCATGATTCACTTGTTTCATCTAGGACTTTGTTGTGGCTGAGTGCTTCGAGTGTCAAGGGTGTGATAAATTTTTTTGCCGCTTCGCTCATCACTACACGAACATCCGCACCTGTTTTAACAAATAGACGAACAATCTCCGCACTCTTGTACGCTGAGATGGAACCCGTAATTCCAAGAAGAATTTTTTTCCCTTTTAAGAGAGTCTCTGGCACTCTCACGAGGATGTTCCAAAAAATTTATAAAAGAAGTTTTTGATGCTCTTCATCTTCACTCGGCTGATGGCGAGAGAGCCTTTTTCGATTTTTTGCGCACTGACTGTAGTTCCTGCGGCTATCATCACATCATCTTCGATAACACAAGGGGCAACTATCTGTGTATCACTGCCGATAAAGACATTTTTACCGATAATAGTCTGGTATTTATTTTTCCCATCATAGTTACATGTAATAGTGCCTGCTCCGATATTTGAGCCCGTATCTATCGTCGCATCTCCTAGGTAGCTGAGATGTCCTGCTTTTACGCCTGTGAGGGTTGATTTTTTCACCTCTACAAAGTTACCAATATGAGTATCTGTGAGATGTGAAAGTGGTCGTAAATGCCCCATAGGTCCTACATCAGAGTTTATCATCTTGCTATCTTCTACAACACTGTGTGCCTTGATATGAGAGTTAATAATGAGAGAATTTCCCGTAATTCGCGCGCCATTTTCGATGATACACTCACCCTCAAAAACAACACTCTCTTCAATATAAATCGTCTCAGGTAGCTGCATACTCACCCCTTGAGTCATCCAATGTTCTTTAATGCGTCTTTGCATAATCACTTCAGCGGAGGCGAGGTCAGCCTTTGAGTTTACGCCCTTAAAATGCTCTTCATCAACCAAAAGAGGCTCGATTGTAAGATTGTCAGCCTTGGCAAGAGCAATAATATCTGTGAGATAGTATTCACTTTGCGCGTTCGCATTGGAGAGCTGTGGCAGATACTTCTGTAAGACGCTTTTTTTAAAACTGTAAATCCCTGCATTTACATGGGTAACCATCAATTCCTCCACAGAGGCATCTTTTTGCTCAACGATGTACTCCACACCCGCTTCAGAGATGATAACACGCCCATAGCCATCAGGATTTACCAAGTCAAATATCGACATCGCAATATCCGCATTAGAATCGATAAAGCCTTGAAGCGCCTTAGATGTGATGAGTGGCATATCCCCATTCAAAACCAAAACTTTCTCATTTTTTGGTGTGATATTCATCACCGCACCACCCGTTCCAGGGAAGTTATCTGCATCTTGCACAACAAAGTTAATATCACTGAAGTATGACTGCATACTCTCAATCACACGCTCTTTTTGATGCGCAACAACGACACTAACATCATCACTAATTTCCAAAGAGGCTTTGATAATATGAGATAGCATAGGCTTTCCGCTAATAGGATGCAGAACCTTCGCCGTGTCAGATTTCATACGACTGCCTTTGCCTGCAGCGAGGATAACGATAGAGAGCTTATGAGGCATAAAGATCCTTCAGATAAATTTGAATGTAAAATTATAGTTGCATTTTCTTAAGGAGAGCTCTAAAAATCCTGAGAATATCTAGGGTTTTTAGAGGTGCCCATTGATAAAAATAGAGACTACACCCCTGCCGTTGAATCTCCACTCTTAATAACTTTATAAAAAATGGAGTTCCAACGGAAGGGGTGTAATTCTAAATTCTGGCATTTGCTTCAAGCTTGATAGAGAGTCTTATTTTGATATCTACAAGATATCTCTCAATCGCAAAATGTCTATAGATACGCTATAATTACAAAAAAAGGAGTCTCTCTTGAAATTCGCTGACCCAAAAAATGATCTAGCCTTTAAAAAGATATTTGGCAACGAAAACCATAAAAATATTCTTATCTCATTTTTAAACTCTGTACTTGATTTTAAAGCTGAGAGAGCTATAGTAGATGTAACTCTTGCTAACTCCTATCAGATACCTAAGATTCCAGAACTCAAAGAGACCGTCTTAGATATCAAAGCTACCAATAAAAAAGGTGAGCAGTTTATCGTTGAGATGCAGAGAAAAGATTTGGGTGATTTTGCAAAAAGAAGTCTCTATTATACCTCTAAAGCCTACGTGGCACAACTTCCAAAGTCAAAAGATTATGCACTCTTAAAAAAAGTCTATTTTATAGGCATACTTAATTTTAATATATTTGATAACACCAACTATATATCAAGACATCTTGTTATCAACCAAGAGACACAAGAGCAAGACTTAGATGATTTTGAGTTTACCTTCATAGAACTCAAAAAGTTCAACAAAAAACTAGAAGAGTTAGGCTCTATACTAGATAAATGGATATACTTCATAAAATATGCTTCTGAGTTAGATATGATACCCGCTCAATACAAAAGCACTCAAGAGTTTACAGAAGCATTCCACATAGCCACACAAACAGCTTGGAGCCAAAAAGAGTTAGAAGTTTATGACTATATGGCACTCAAAGAGTTTGATGAGATAAATGCTTTGAGAACTGCTGAGAGAAAAGGGCTTAAGATTGGGCTTGAACAAGGTATAGAACAGGGTATAGAAAAAGGTATAGAAAAAGGTATAGAACAAGAAAAAATCAATATTGCAAAAAATTTACTTGATATTTTAGATGATACAACTATATCGCAAAAGACAGGCTTGAGTGTTGATGTTGTTAGGAGTTTAAGAACTTAGGAATTAAAATTTACCAAACCATAAAACCCTCATTTTTGTATAAACGAGGATGAATACACACTTTATGATAGTAGTAATTTTAGTACCATCTGAATAGGTGCGTATAAAATATAGTCTTTAATGGGTGTCATTAAAATAATAATAACGATAACCATTCCATAAGGTTCTGCTTTATAAAAGAACTCTGCAATTTTATTGAAACGGTATTTTAGGCTTAAATACATTATAAAATGCGCTCCATCGAATTGAGGGATTGGGAGAAGATTGAAGACCCCCAAGACAACATTAATAAGCAGTAGTTTTAAGACAAATATATACACAGCAATATAGATAAGGCTATCTGCTTCAGTTGCTTGTGGCATAGAAACTAAAATAATAGAACTAAAGATAGCAAGACTAAAGTTGTAGACTATACCTGCTAAGCTTACCTGCATGGCTGCATTGTAGCCACCGTTGTTGATAACTGTTTGGGTATTTACAGGGACTGGTTTTGCCCAGCCAAATAAAAAACCACTGCCCATACCTAAGAGCATAGGGATAAAATACATAGAAGCTGGCACCAAAATAGAGCCGATAGGGTCAATGTGTCCAATTGGATTTATAGAGAGGCGACCTGCATCTTTTGCTGTATTGTCACCATACTTGTATGCCACCCATCCATGCATAATCTCATGACCGATAATAGCAACTAAAAGTGCTGCTATCGCTGCAACAATTTCGATGATATCAATAGATTGCATGGTCATTTTTATCTTGCTTTATTCGCTCTTTGATAGCGAGGTCTAAGTGCTCTTTTTCTTCTAAATCTTTGGGAGTTTTCCCCATTCTATCCCAACGGATTTCCCAATTGTCGTCCATAGAGAAATAGATAAACCACGGCGTACCCTCTATGAGCCCATAGGGAACAGTCCCCCAAAAACGGCTATCATTGGAGTGGTCACGATTATCACCCATCATAAAGTATTCATTTTCTGGTACACGAACAGGAGCCGTATTAAATAGTTGCATTGGGTAGGTGCCATTGTTTACGATCTTTGCATCATGATGAATACCTGGATGATTTTTGCTGTAAGGTTTTTTCACCCAAGTTTTTCCAGCAAAGACAAGCGTTTCATAATCTTTATAGTGCTCTTTTATGTAGGCATCACCCTCATGAGGATGAAGATAGAGGTCTTTTTCGAGGACAAAAAGTTCATCTCCTGGCAATCCAACACAACGCTTGACATAATGAAGCTGTTTATTGTTAGGGTAGCGAAAGATAACAATATCTCCACGCTTAGGAGTGTCACCATTGTAAATATGTCCATCAGTCCCAGGGACAAGAGGAATCTCTAAAAATGGAAGATGTGGGGTAGGGATACCGTAAGCAAACTTTTTAGCAAAAAGATGATCGCCAATCAAGAGCGAGTCTTTCATAGATCCACTAGGGATACGAAAGGCTTGCGCCACAAAAAAGATGATAAAAAGGACAATAACAATCGTCCCAGTCCAAGAGTTAGAAAATTTATAGAATTTTTTAGAGTAATCTAGTGCTTTTTGTTTCATTTTGCCTCATTTGCGTGCATTTTTGCCGCTTTTAGTGTATTTTTTAGTAACATCGCGATAGTCATAGGACCAACGCCACCGGGAACAGGAGTGATAAAAGATGCTTTTTTACTAACATTTTCAAAATCTACATCACCAACTAAACGACCTTCGTCATTACGGTTGATTCCGATATCGATAATAATTACACCATCTTTTACCATATCTTCTTTTATAAGATTAATCACGCCTACACCTACTAAAATAATATCAGCATTGAGCGTATGTGACTTTAAGTCTTTAGTATAAATATGTGTTATTTCAACTGTGGCATTAGCATTAAGAAGGAGGGCAGACATAGGTTTTCCAACGATATTTGAAGCGCCTACAACCACACAATTTTTACCCTCGGGATTGATACTATACTCTTTTAATAGCTCCATAACGCCTAGAGGGGTACAAGGAACAAATCCATCAAGTCCTGTACTTAATCGCCCAACATTATAAGGATGGAAACCATCAACATCTTTGTGTGGGGCTACAAGTTCGAGAAGTTTTGTAGTATCAATCTGCTTAGGAAGTGGCAGTTGAATTAAAATACCATCTATGCCAGGATTTTCATTCATCATCTCAATAGTTTTCTCTATTGTTTCTTGAGAGATATCTTCTGGCATCTCATGTGTTACAGAGTAAAAACCTGCCCTATCGCATGCCTTTTTTTTCATTCCAACATAAGCCTGACTCGCAGGATCGCTTCCTACAAGAATAACCGCCAATCCAGGAACGCGTCCTGTCTCATTTTTAAGTGTAATTACTTCATCCGCAACTAGAAGTTCAATCTTTTTAGACAAGGCTTTACCATTAAGTATTTGCATTTATAACCTATCAATTATTTTTTGGATATGATACCTTTTATTTATTAATAAAGGGGTTATGTGAAGCTGTTATTGTTCTTAATTGTTTCATTTTTTGTAGAAGCAAATGAAGATTTTATAACAAAAGATGAGTATGCATCACAGTTATACAATAATCCAAGAGGCATAAGTTGCGCACTCTGTCACAACGAAAATGGTACAGCAAAATTAATAGCAAAATATACTCATGAAGAAGAGTCGAGGCGTTTTGAGACACCTCAAATCAATAATTTAAGCTACGAAAAATTCCATAAGGCACTTAATAATCGCATTCGCGGCATGCCTCGATATTTTCTTACAGATAGTGAGATAAAACTTCTGTATTATTACCTACAACAGAGGAGCAAGAAGATATGATATTGAATAATATTAATCTTATCGAAACTCTCTGTGATAACGGTAAATACGAAGAAGCAGATCATCTTCTTCACGCACAAAAACGAGAGCTAAACACTTCTCTTAACTTTAGATCTGCGCTTATGCTATCCACTCACAATGTAAAACATATTAAAAAAATTCTTGATATACAAGCAGAGTGCATTGTATTAAATCTTGAAGATGGTGTTTCAAAAAAGCAAAAACCTAAGGCGCTTCGCTTGTGTGCTTATCTCCTTTCATCTTTGCTTACATGTAAGAAAAAGCTTGTTGTTCGTGTAAATGCCTTAGATGAAGGCGGAGAAGAAGAGATATCTTATCTTAACCCATTTATGCCAGATGCTTTTCGTGTGCCTAAGATATGCTCATCAGAAGATGTTAAAAGAGCTTTAGTGCTTATAAATGGTGAGAGTGAATTGCACCTTTCTATAGAGACAAAAGGGGCGTGGCTCTATCTTAAAGACCTACATGTAAGCAGTAGGGTTACGGTTTTTTATCTAGGCATTCTTGACCTTTTAGCGGATTTAGAACTAGCGCAATCTATTATTACACCCCATAATCCTACTATTGAGTATATTCTCACTCGTTTTTTACTTACATGTAAGGCTATGGGTGTAAAGCCTGTCTCCTTTGTTTTTCAAGACTACAAAGATAGTGAAACATTTGAAAAATGGCTTGAAATAGAAAAGCAGATGGGCTATAGTGCAAAAGGGTGTCTCTCTCCTACTCAAGTTCTCTTAACACACAAAATATTTGATTTTAGTTTTTCTGAGATACAGCGTGCCAAAGATATCGTAGCACTTTTTGAAGCCAAAAGAGAAGAGGGTGTCACTGGATTTAGTGATGAAAAATATGGATTCATTGATGAGCCAATTTACAAAGGTGCTCAAATAGTTTTGAAAAATACAGCAAATTTATAGATGATATCTAATATAATCAAGTAATGTTTTCTTTAAGAGGTGTTCATGCGTTTTCTTTTTTTACTTTTTACAATGATGTTTTTGCTGAGTGCTTGTTCTCAACAGGTTAGAATAAAAGCTCTCGAGCCAGCTGAAGTGGATCGTGCCGCAAATACTAAAATGATTGCTGTAACAAGTTTCAATAATGATAGAGTTGGCCTATCTGGAAAAATAGAGGCGATATTGGCAAAGCAGAGAGTCGATAACAAAAACTTTTTCACTTTAATGAGTCGGAGTGATTTAAATAAGATAATTGCAGAACAAAAAGTACAAAATAGTGGTCTGATGGAGACTTCAACAGCAGTTGAAGTAGGGCGATTAATGGGTGCACAGGCATTGATATCAGGTGATGTTAGCAACTTGAGCTTACAAGATACACACTACTATGAAACACGGATTAAATGCTCTGATAATAAGTGTAAAAATACTTATACCTATAATGTACGGTGCACTAAACGCGTTATAGCACTCTCAGCTGAACTTCGTATGCTGGATGTTACACGGGGAGATATAATCTATGCAGAGACACTTTCTAAATCATCAAAACATGATCATTGCCAAGATGATTCTCATGCTCTACCTTCAAAAGGGATGGGAGGACAAAAGCTAGCTAATGCCATAGCAAGACAGTTTGCATATAAACTTACACCTCATTATCGTTATTTTGAGGTTAGCTTGCTTGAAGATCCAGATCTTGATTATAATGATGCGCAAGAGTCTTTGTTGAAAAATTCATTGATTTATATAGAAAAAGGGCGTTACGATAAGGCTGAAAAACTTTTAATTAATCTGATGAATTCAACAGGTAAGCAGAGTTATGTACCTTTTTACAATTTAGGTGTGATAAAAGAAGCACAAGGGCAATATAACGAAGCACAAACATTCTATGGTATTGCTGATAATTTGATGGTAGAACCTGTTGATGAGATTAGTGAATCCTACATTCGTATTCAAAAATCTATACAAAAGCGTAAAAAATCTCAAGAGCAGATGGCTCGATAGGAAAGTAAATGAAAATATTTTTTTTAGCTTTACTCTTAAGCGCAGTAATTTTTTCGGGCTGTGGGGGTCAAAAGCGTGTTGTGGTAGCACAAAAAACCTATCCAACATGGTATGAAAATCCACCAATGAGCAGTGCAAATGAGATGTATGAAGTAGGTGAGGGTAGCTCCAAAAAAGAAGCTATCAACAATGCCTTAAGTATGATGATTTCAACTTTGAGTGTCTCTATAGAATCTACTTATCACAGTAAAACAGTTGAGAATCAAGGAAGCATTGCAGATTATCAAAAAACAGTTTCTAATGAAATAAAAAGTGATGTCAAAAAGATTCGTATTAGCCATTATGATGTTTTAAAAGCGCAAGATTTTGGCTTTAAAAAATACTTAGTTCTTGTCAAAGTAGATAAGAAAAAAATATTTCAAGGCCTAAAACAAGAGTTAAATCAAAAATTTGACCTACTAGATAAAAGAGCCAAAAGTGTGCAAAAACAAAATGCCATTAAGCAGATTTACTTTTATAAAGAAGCAAAAAAATCAATAGCAAATGTTCCAAATACTCTTATAGTCATGAAAGGGCTTCAAAAGAGTTTTGATGAGAATGCTTACTTGAAAAAAGTTGTTTCAATAGAGAGTCACTATAACAAACTTGTTGATAATATAAGCTTTAGTATCAAAGCAAGTCGTGAAGCTAAAAACCTTCAAGCTCCTATCCGTGATGGTTTAAGTATGCGAAAATTACAGATAAAAAATACTCAAGGAAAAATGCACTTTAAAATCACCATCTCTTCAAAAATCGAAAAAGCCAATGCCTACGGTTTCACCTTAGCGCGTAGTGCAATCTCTATTAATGTGAAAGATTATAAAGGCACTATCGTAGGAAGCAATAAACTCAATATCATAGGACAATCAACCCAAGGCTACGCCATTGCCAAAGAGAATGTGGCTATTAAGCTACAAGCCATGATTGAAAAAGAGGGGATAGAAAAAGTTCTTGGGTTAGAGTTGTAATCTATTTCCCAATAGCTCGATCAAGACTTGCAAGTGCGCGATAGTAGTCATAATACGAAGTTACTAAAGAGGCTAGAGAGTTGATATAGTCTTGTCTTGCTTGCTGCACTTCTATATAATCAGAAAGACCATGCTCATAACGTTGTCCTGCTTGGATATGCTTCTCTTTAGCTGCTTCGCTGAGGCTCTGTGAGAGTCTGAGTGCGTCACGACTTTTATAGAGATAGATATAGGCGTTATCAACCTCTTCTTTGATATTGAGCTTTGCACTTTGAAGGAGTGATTTGGCGCGTAGGAGAGCTATTTTAGCTTCACTTGTTTGCGTATCAGTTTTAAATCCTGAAAAGATATTCCATTTTGCGCTAATGAGTGCTTTGTATTCTTGTTCGGGTGCAAAGGCTTGGTTTTTATCTACATTTTGTAGAGTATAATCACCAAGTGCATAGAGTGCTGGATAATACTCAGCGTCAATACTACGCAGTTGTGACTGAGCCGTTTTGATTTGACAATAGTACGCTTTGAGTTCATAACGATGTCTATAAGCAAAGGCTTCGGCTTCATCTATGGTGAGAGTACTTGTGTCTAGGGTGTTAAGCAGATTAGTGAAATCAAGTTTCTTTTGATAGATTTCTCCTAGATTTTCATCTGAACCTAGACCAATAACATTTTTTAACTTAATACGACTGAGCTTAATATCGTAGAAATTATTTTGCTGAGAGAGTTGCCCTGCTATAAGGTTTACTCTTGCATCGCTTACATCTATTTTTGTGCGTATGCCAGCTTCAAAGTAACGCTGTGAACGGTGGAGTTGTTGCTGATTGAGATTTGCATTTTCAGCATGAACGACTTGAAGACTTCGATTTTGCAATAAGATATAGTAGGCATTTTTAACTTCAAAAATCTTATTTGAAATGACTTGATGGAGTCTTGATAGTGAAGCATTGGCATCACTTGTTGCACTGTTAATAGCACCGCTTGTTTTTCCAAAATCATAAAGAAGTTGCGATGCGCTAATTGTGCCACTTAAGATAGCATTATCACTTGATTGGCTGTTTTGAAACTTCATACCGCCATAGCTAGCGCCTACATTAAGATCAAGGCTAGGAAGATAGTAAGATTTTGCTGTAGCAATCCTCATCTTTGCAGCATTGAAATAAAGTTGTGAGACATTGATATCAGGGCTTCTTTTGAGTGCCATAGTTATAAGGTCATCAAGTGAATATGCAGCATTTAAAAGCAGTGCTGAACTAAGCGGTAGTGTGCTTACATGTAAGATTTTCATATCGACTCTCTCCTTGCTATCTCATCTTCGACTGAGACAAATTTTTCTCTCATTGTTTCTAGTAAAACATAGAGTACGGGAACGAGAAGTGTACTTACAAGTGTTGCTGCAAGCATACCTCCAAGCAGACCAATTCCGATTGATTGCTGTGTTAGTGAACCAGCGCCAGTTGCAAAAGCGAGCGGAATAATACCAAATACAAAAGATAAAATAGTCATCACAATAGCACGAAAACGAAGCTTTCCAGCTTGTATGGCAGATTCGGTAATACTTGCTCCCCCTTCACGCAACTCTTTTGCAAATTCTACAATCAAGATGGCATTTTTCGAGGCGAGGGCAATGAGCAAGACTAATCCAACCTGTGCATACACATTGAGCGGTAAACCTGCAAATTTGAGTGCTCCAATAGCACCTATCATAACAACAGGCACAGAGAGTAAAATCATCAAAGGGAGCACCCAAGACTCATACTGAGCTGCTAGTACCAAAAAGACCACTAAGGCAACAAAAACAAAGACTAAGATTTGTCCATTTCCTGCAAGTTTTTCTTGAAAAGACATGCCTGATCAGTCGTAACCGTAAGAGCTAGGAAGAACTCTTTTGGCTATCTCCTGCATAGCCACCATCGCTTCGCCTGAACTATGACCTGCTGCTGCAGAACCATTGATTTGAATAGCACGATAGAGATTGTAGTGAGAGATATTTTGAGGACCTAGTTGCTCTTTAACCTCTATAAGTGCCGATATTGGAACCATTTTAGCATGCTTGTTTTTAACAAAAAGTTTATCTATATCGCTCTTATCGCTTCTAAACTCTTTGTCCGCCTGTACGAAAACTTTAAAAACTTTTCCAAATTTTGTAAAGTCATTGATATAAAAAGAGCCTAGATAAGTCTGCATCGTAGCAAAAAGCGTAGCCACATCAACGCCAAGTGCATTGGCTTTTTTACGGTCTATTACTATCTCATACATAGGGTATTTTGGATTATATGTTGTAAAAGCTCGTCCTATCCTAGGGTCGCTGTTAACTTGCTTGATAATCTCTTGCGTATAACTCATAAAAGTATCCATATCACTAGAGAGATAATCTTGGACTCTAAAATCAAAACCACCAACACTTCCTAATCCTGTAATCCCTGGCATATTAAAAGCAGCAACATTGGCATCAGAGATATGCGCTGTTCTTTTGAAAACTTCTGCTATGATACTATTAACATCTAAGCCTACTGCAGTTCTTTTATCCCAATGATCGAGAGTAAGAAACATAGTTCCAGCACTTGAATCTAGTGTGGAAGTGATAACATTGTAGCCATCAATAGCAACGACATCAGATACTCCAGGAATTTTAGCAACTATCTCTTCTACCTCCTTACGAATATCTACGGTGCGCTCTATAGAGCTTCCTGGTTTTAAGTTAATAGCAACCATCATAACGCCCTTGTCTTCTGCGGGGACGAAGCCAGTTGAGGTTGTTGCAAACATATAATAGATGACACCCAACAAGGCAAAAAAGAGTAACAATATCGCATATCTTGCTTTTATCAATAGAGTGATAAAAGCGGTGTATTTATCAGTAAGCCAAGTAAAACCTTTCTCGAAAAGCGAAAAGCCAAAAAAAACTTTTTCATCTGCTCCGCGACGCTTGATAATAATTGCAGCAATAGCAGGGGAAAGAGTAGGTGCGTTCAATGAAGAAATTATAACCGCAAAAGAGATAGTAAGTGCAAATTGTTGGTAAAGTGATCCCGTAATTCCTGACATCATAGAAACAGGAATAAATACAGCAACAAGAACAAGTGTTGTAGATATAATTGGTCCAATAAGCTCAACCATAGATGCTTTGACTACTTGAGGCATGGTAAGTTCAGGCTTTTTATACATAATTACTTCAACATTTTCAACAACCAAGATAACATCATCAACCACGATACCAATGGCGAGTATCAGTCCAAAAAGTGTTAAGAAGTTTATAGAAAATCCAGGCGCAATATACATAGCACCAAAGGCACCAATAAGCGAAACAGGAATAGCAACTGCCGCGATAACTGTTGGTCTCCAAGACTGTAAAAAGATATAGATAATAAGAACAACAAGCAAAATAGCCATAAAAAGATTGCTCACTACATTACTAATAGCAACTTTTACATACTTAGTAGTGTCATAAGGTATAGAGTAACTAATGCCTTCAGGAAAACGGCTCTCTACTCTTTTCATAACATTACCAACGGCTTCACGAATCTCTAAGGCGTTACTTCCAGGCAGTTGAAAGATTCCCACGAGTCCTGTAGGTTTCTGATTTAAGATAGAATTCCAATCGTATTTTTCTGCACCAAGTTCTATGCGTGCAACATCACGTAGGTAAACAAGAGAACCGTCAGCCTTGTATTTGATAACAATATCTTCAAATTCCTCTACATCGCTTAAGCGACCATCAGCAGTTAAGACATACTCAATCTGTTGATCTTTGTATGTTGGTGCAGAGCCGATTTTACCAACAGCTGCTTGTTTGTTTTGAGATTTGATTGCATTGATAATATCATCAGGAGTAAGATTGAGCGCATAAATTTTATCAGGATTAAGCCAAATACGCATAGAATATTTTTTTTCTCCCATGTTTTCCGCTTTGCCAACACCAGGAATACGTTTCAACTCATCAAGAATATTTATATTGATAAAGTTTGAGAGAAAGGCATCATCAAAACGCTCATCTCTATTGAGTGTCACCATGCAGACCATAGAAGGACTTTGTTTATTTACAATAACACCGCTCTGTTTTACTTCAGCAGGAAGCGAAGCCATTGCCATAGAGACTTTATTTTGCACATCAACTGCCGCGATATCTAAATCATACCCAGGCTCAAAATAGACTGTGATTTTAGATTGACCCGTAGAGGTACTTGAAGAGTCTATATAGATAGAGCTTTGAACACCATTGAGCCTATCTTCAAGTGGACGAGTAACAGACTCTTCAACAGCATAAGCATTAGCACCAGTATAATTTGCACTAACAACAACAGTAGGAAGGACAACATCAGGAAACTCTTGAACAGGCAATACAAGCATAGAAACAAGACCACCTATAATAATAAGCAGTGATATGACCATAGCTAAGATTGGGCGTTTTATAAAAGTAACTGAAAACATCTATTTTACTTCTTCGGGAATAAGCTTATGCTTTTTCATTACAGCGGTGATTCCTTTGGTGCTTGTCATATCTTTTGGTGCCAATAAAGAACCTTTTCTTAC
>CAMZLS010000005.1 GCA_947311765.1 uncultured Helicobacteraceae bacterium | reverse complement strand
TGACACCAAATACGACTTCAATCGTCCCATACCCTGGCCACCAATACTCAGGAGAGTTTTCTAAAAGCTTACATGTAAGCAGAGCATTATAGAGCTCATCAGAGTCTGACACTAGCATATAATTCCTCTTTAATATAGCTAAAATTGATACGTTCTTGCTCTAATCTCAAACCTTCTTGATAGACCTCTTGATACAATTTATACTCATCTTGATGGAGATTTTCTAAAACCTTAAAAGCTTTTTTTGTCTCTATCTTGACGCTAAATTCTTGAAAATTATCTACTGTTTTTTTATCCATAAAGAGTGACTTTATATCAGGAAAATAGCCTCGTATTTGTGAGAGTATTGCGAAGCCGTCTGTATCTATATCACCCCAATAATAGAGATTTTTTCCCTCAAACCAGCCCACATCTTTAAGCACCTGCACCCCATACCCGCTACCAAATATTACGATAGAGTCTTTTAACACAGGAAAAGAGAGCGTTGTGATTTTATTTTCAACAATAAAGATATGCTTACATGTAAGCTTTAATTTTTGAAAATCTTCAATGCTGATAGTGATATCACTGAGGCCTGAAATAAAGATATTTTCATCAAGAATACGAAATCTTACCTGAGGCAGTGGGTATCTTAAGTGATACTTTTTCTCAAAACCATACTCGCTCAAGCTAGTGATATTTTTATCAAAATCAGAGAGTATCTGTGCTAAGAGTAGATCAAGAATTTTTCTGTTTTTTTCTACAAACTTTGTGTCTATACCTTCGATACTTAACTCTCGAATATAGATACGAGGCTGTGGATTTTTCACAAAAAAGTCACAAATCTTGATAAGTTTATCCCAAAGAGAGAGGTTTCGAACTATAAGATTTGTTTTTTGTAAAAATAAAAACTTTAAGGCTGGATACTTACATGTAAGCCTCTTATAAAGCAGTGTAAAATCGGCAAACTCTTGTTCTTTGTGTATCAAAGACAAAAGAGCACTTCTTGATCTGAAATTTGCAGAGACGGGAAGGGTCTGTCTGCCTATGTTTTTAAACTCAAAATCCTTACATGTAAGGGGTATATCTGAATCTAAAAGGAGCTGTGACTCTCTTAAAACTTGAGTAAAATCACTCTGAAGCTCCTTTTGCTTTAGCTTTTTGAGCCCTATTTCAAGAGGAAACAGGTCTGCATCTTGCATAAAATCTTCAAATACTTTTCCACTCTCATAAAGCTTTTGTATCTTTGCTACTATCGCATTTTTATCAAAATATTTAGCCATTTTCACTTTTCTTTTTCTGATACTCTTGTATCTTCATAGAGAGAAGCGTGGAATTGATACCGTCTTGATTATGCACAAAATGGACACTTTTCACAAAGGGTTCTATAACATTTATCTTCTGTTTTGGTGTGATAACTAGTAGTTGCAAATCAAGCGTCTTAAAAAGTTTTAAGGCGTAGCGTGTACTCTCATCACTTCCTCTTCCAAAAGCCTCATCTATCATCACAAAATGAAAAGATCGGCTCTGCTTCTTTTTGTACTCCAGACCAAACTGATATGCCAAAGAAGAAGCTAAAACTGTATAGGCGAGTTTCTCTTTTTGCCCTCCTGATTTTCCACCACTGTGGGCATAATACTCTTTTTCACTGCCATCACTCACATAACGCTCAGAAGCACTAAAATCGAACCAGTTTCTCACATCCGTTACACTGCGTCGCCACTTTTTATCTATATCTACAAAACCCTCTCTACCGTTAAATCGCTCTATCATCTCTTTTATCTGTAAAAACTTCTGCTCATTGTAGCTATTATCATCCCCAATAGCTCCAGAGATAGAAGATTTGAGGCTCTGTTGGAACTCTCTCACCTCTTGAGAAATGGAGTGCTCTGCGATAAGTTTTATAAAAGTTCCCTCGTTATACTCTATATCTTTGAGTGAGAGATTGATGGCATCTATTTTTGATTTTATCTCGCTACTTTGATGCTCTAGCGTAGTTTGTACTATGACAATATTTTGAATCATCTTCTCTTTAAAGAGTGCTTTAAAGCGTTTTTGCCACTTTGGAAGGTCATCTTTTTTTAAGGCTTTTAACTTGACTCGAAACTCTTCTAAAGACTCGATAGAAGCATCAAACTCTTGAGACTCTACAGGAAATCTACTGATATAAGCACTCATATTTTTGATAATTTTCTCACTACTTCTTAAGATGCTATCGTTACTATTTCCTAGTTTTGATTGGATAGTTTCACGCAAAAGTCTCTCGGAAGATTTGATATTATTAAGATGTAATTTTTCATTGATACGCTCTTGAAAAAGCGCTTCTAACTCTTTTTCTACCAGCTCAATACTCTGAGCATTTGCGATAAGTAATTTTGCCTCATTGAGCTCAGAACCTCTGTCATCTATCTTTGTCTCTAGCTCTCCAATCTTTTGTGAGAGGATATCTGAGCGACTCTTCTCCTCTTTAGCTTGGATGATAACAGCTTCTATCTGTGTTTGCAAGGAGCGGATAATATCTGAACTTTTCTCTAGCTCTTGACTCTCTTTTTGTAAATCTTGGATAATTTTACTGCTTTGGTACCAGTTTATCATCTCAAAATGCTCAAACTTAAGAATATCGCGCAAGTTATCACGGCTCTCTTTTATCTTCTGCTCTCTTAACTCAATCGCCTTACGTTTAGAGTGCAAAGATTCTATCTCCTCCATCTCTTTGTCATAATCTTCTTGAAGCTTTTTAAGTTTTTGAAGGTTATCCCAGCCAAGTACCCAGCGTGAGCGATTGGTGATATCATATCTATCATCTTTTTCATGTCGCACCAAACTGCTTTTAAACTGTCCGTTAATGCTAAGTGCCTTTTTAAAACGTCGAAAATCATCCATAGTCTCAACGCAAGCGATATTAAACCGCTCATACAACATAGCTTCAAGAGCATCAAAGAGTGGAGTATCAGCTTTTATCTCTATTTTTCGCATCAAAGAGTTCAGCGCTGGCTCTTGAAAATACTCTTTTTTTCGCTTGCTATCGACTTTAAGATACACAAGCTTGCCTTTGAGATTTGTCCGCTCAACATATTCGCTCACTGCCTCATAGTATCGACTCTCAACAAGCAAAGAGAGTGAAAAACTATGCAAAACCCTCTCTATAGCTCCCTCCCATCTCTTATCAATAACCTCTATCAACTCACCTGCAAAAACAAGCGCATCCTCTTCTAAGCCTAAGTCATCAAGCATATCATCTCGTATTTGTGCGATACGTTTTGGGATATTTGAGCGGTTATCTTCAAGATAGATTATCTCGCTGTTGAGCTCCTTGGCTCGCTCTTCATAGCGTTTTTCCCTCACTCCGATAAGGACTCTATCGTTTTGTAGCTTATCTGACTCATCTTCTATGCTCTCAAAGCGCTCCTTGGACTCTTTGGCATTGAGTAAAAAACGGTGCTCATTAGAGACATTTGGCAAATCAAGGTTCTTGGCTAGTTGATTGTAACTGCTGTGGCGCTCTTTTCTTGTACGCAGCTCTTTTTCAAACTGTTTTATCTCATTGGCGATGGCAGTGAGTCTGTTGCCTCCGCTGTTTTCTAGCTCTATTTTTAAGCTTATCTCCTGCTCTTTTAAGCGTTCGTATATCTCATTTGACTCTTTTTTATGGAAGCTATTTTTTTGGAGTTCTATATCAAATTCTTGAAGTTTGCTTTGTAGTAAATCGACTTTAAATCTTGCAAAATAGAGCGTTAAACTCTCTCTCATCTGCTCAAAAAGTCGCTTCTCTTGAAAATGCTTCTCATACTGCTTGCCCTCTTTATCTATGGGAGAGAGTAGCTCTATCTGCTCTTTTGCGCGAATAACTAAAGTGTGCGTATGATTAAGCTCGCTAAAGTTTTGACACAGTGCATCAATCTTCTCGTCAATATCACTCTTTTCTAGCATATGATTGCGGATAAAAGAGGTGAGATTTCCTATGGCTTTGAGTGAAACGGTCTGATAAAAAAGGTTGAGTGCTTGGGAGTTTTTTATCCCCATTTTTCGTCTAAAATCTCTTGAATACTCCTTAAAACTTTCATAAACAGAAGTGTGTGCTACGGCTCTAAGCGTTTTTTTTAAGGCTCTTATATCTTTGAAATCAAAAAAATTCTCTTTAATAGAGAGGCTATTTTGTGAGACAAGAAAAAATTTATTGACTTGATTGGCATTGATATGAAAAAATTGTGCCAAAGTAACACTCTCTTCAAAGCCCTCATTTTCAAATCTTGCTAAAAGAACACTAAAATTGCTAGCATCTCGCAGTGCTACCGCTTTTGAACGTGAAAAATTTTCATCTTTGGCACTTTTGTATTCACCAACAACATAGGAGTACAAGGAGCGCTCTTTCCCCTCTGCACCTGCTGCTTTATTGTAAACAATGCGCTGATGAGGCACAAGCAAAGAGGTGAGTGCATCGACAATAGTTGATTTGCCAGAGCCTATATCTCCTGTTAGGAGTCCGTTCTCTTTATCTAAATCCAAAGAGACGATAGATTTATCAAAAGTTCCCCAGTTATAAAGTTCAAAATGGCTCAATCGAAATCCGCTAAGCGCAGTTTCGTCCGAAAAATCAAATCTTAATTCCATGCAGTAGCCTTTTTATACTCTTCAAGACGCTTATTAAAATCATCCAGCCAAGAGGCATCCACAAAGGCTTTGATAGAGCGTTTTATCTCAAAAAGATTTTCATCATTTTTTAATTTTTTCAAAAATCCAAGCTCTTGGACTTTTTTGATACTACTCTCTATCTCTTTGAGAAGTTTTACCTCATTTGATTTTTGAGCCAAAAAGAGTAAAACCTCTGCTTTAATATCTTCAGCGGAGACAACTGCCTTTGTATTCTCATTTTGCATATCAAAATCTGCCATCTTTTTTCTCAGTAAAACACAGATAAGCGAAACTTTATAGCTTAACTCTCTACTTTGCACTAGTTTAGGCAAGGGGGTCTCATCATCTTCATAAACTCTATTTTGCAGATAGGCATATGCCTCATTTTCATCTATCATAACATCCAGTCCCATCACTTTAAAATGCTCCTTAATGACCCCAAAACTACTCTCTACTAGCTCAGCCCATGCTTTCTCATTATCAGCCTTATAAAAAAGCCCTTTTAAAAGTAAGATAATGGCAATTTTCGCATTTTCATTCATAATTGAGTCCCTTTAACAAAAAGTATTTTTGGAATCTGTACCAATTTTTGCGCTCCCTCTTCATCGCTTGTGAGAATTTTCTCTGTCAGTTTAGCGTTTATGATTGTATCTTGAGAATTTTTAGCGATAGATATATAGCCAACGAGTTCGGCTACCCCTTTTTTGAGAGGAAATTTTTTCACAATATCAGCAATACTGCATTGGGGTTGGTGCAAAAGTGTGTGTGCTATATTTCGTTTGAGTTCTTGCTCATCTATAAAAAACTGATGATAAAAACTCTCTAAATCTATCTCTATATCAAGCTCTTGAAGCTCTTTTTTAAATTCGCTCTCTTGCTTGATGGTGTAGAGTGATCTTGAAAAAGGGAGCTCTAGCGTGACTCTATCACCTTTCATCAGCATAAAATCTCTCTTTGTTGGCGTTGTCTCTTTTACCTCGATAGCATTTTTTTCAATAGCCTTAGAGAGTTCTAAAATTCTTCTATTTTCTATCCAGACTCTATCATCTAAGAAACGTCGTAACTGCTCTATGAGCTTAGCAGAGACATTATAGATTTTTTCTCCACTTTGGAGAAGATTATACTTGACATTTTGTAGCTTTTTATCGCTATCAAGCCGTGAGATTGTTGGAATTTTATAGAGATTTTCTAAAAGACTTGTCAGCTTTTGGCTTCTTGAAGCATCTGTGAGCAGTTGCCAAAATGCAAAAAAACTTTTTCCCTGATCGTTCTGTCTGATACTATCTTCAATATCAAAAATAGAGCCTAAAATATCACCCTTACCATCATCTCTGAGTGCGATTTGCTCCATTGCAAGGGTGTTTAAGTTTCTAAAATTGTACTCCATCTCACTAAAGTCATACTTGAGTTTACGAACCATCTCATCTATCTGCATAAAATGCTCTTTGATACGACTCTCATCAAATCGCAAATCCTCTTTTGCCTTGATAGCTTCTATCTGCATATCAAGTACTTTTTTCTCATTTTCTAGTTTTTTTATACGCTCTCTATCGCTTAAATTTGTCTCAAACTCCAACTCTTCTAAAAGCTCAAAAATGATGTTAAACTTAGAACGACTTCCAATAAACTCTCTCTTCTTTAAGCTCTCTATAAACTCTAAAACCTTTTGCGCCTGCGGTGTCAATTCGTAGAGTGCCTCATCTTCACTCCCATGATATTTTCGCAAATAAGCACTTTTATCATGTGAAAAATCTTCTAAATACGCCTTTGCTTCTTTAGGAAAGGCACCTTTATAGGTCTCATTGATATCATATAAAAAGTCATCAAGATAGAGCAAGATAGCAGAGTGAGTGAGTGTGATATTTCTCTTTTGTATAAAAGCAAAATGAAAAAATGCCACACTCATAGCAAAATTATCGCTATTGAGTAGCTTCAGTGTCTGATGCGTGGCTTTAAGGTTTTTGAGATATTCGTAGGTCATGCTTTATGGCTACTCCAAGAACTTTTTTTAAGCACCTAAGCCAAAAACATTAGAGAGCGTGTTGATATAATTAAAATATCCTGTGATTGCTACTGCTTCGATAATCTGTACATCACTGTAACCCATACTTTTGAGTGCATCAATCTCCTCTTTGAGGATTTTATAATTCTCTTTTTGTGAGGCTTTGATACAAAATCTTAAAAGTGCTTTCTCTTTTTCATCTGTATCAATAGCATCAACACCTTGCAAAACTGCTTCAACTCTCTCTTGTGAAAGACCAAGCATAATAGCGATGCTTTTATGGACATCAACACACATTTTACAGCCATTTTCTATGGAGATAAGAAGTGCTATGGATTCTTTAATATCATAAGAGAGTGAGGTTTCATCAAGAAGGTATTTTTGTATCATAGCGTCTGTTGCAAAATATACTTTTTCATCAACAGCTAAAAGCTTAAATATATCACCTAATTTCCCTGTTTTTTCTAAAATCGGTTTTGCTTTCTCCTGAATAGCAGGAGCCATCTCTTCAAATTCTGGTAAATCTATATGTGCCATTTTCTTCCTTTTATAAAATAATTTTAAATTATAGAGTAAAAAGTTTAAATTATATCTCTTTCCACGCCTCGGTGATAAACTCTCGTCCATCATCAAAGGTTTTAATCTTATAGGCATTGATACATCTGCCCTCTTCTAGCTCCATGACTGCCATCTGTAAAATTTTCTTACACTTTGTAGGTACGTCAAAACGACCAGGGAGTCCTGTTAAAAATCTCTCTATCGGTACTTTTTTATCCATCCCTATAACATTGTCACGACATCCTGTAAGCCCTATATCACTCATATAAGCCGTAGCCTCAGCAATCTGAAAATCATCAGTACCTACATGAGTATGCGTTCCGATAATGGCACTCACCTGCCCTTGAAACATCATCATAAGTGCACGCTTTTCGCTTGTTGCTTCTGCGTGCATATCTATAAAGATATTTTTAATTCCCCTTACATGTAAGGCTTCTATCTCTTTTTTTGCACATAAAAAAGGGTTCTCTACCATTGGCATTGAGTAGTGTCCTAAAAGATTTAAAACAGCCAATTGCTCCCCACAAACATCATAAATTTTCAAACCCGTTCCAGGGACACCCGCAGGGTAATTATGTGGACGTAAGAGCTCAAAACTATCAAACATGCCTTTGATCTCTTTTTTATCCCATGTGTGATTACCGCCTGTCATAGTGTCTATACCAGTGTTAAAAAGCTCTTTGGCATTTTTGGGAGTGAGACCAAAACCGTGTGAGGCATTTTCATAATTGGCAATGACAAAATCAAGCTTATGTTCTTGTCTGAGACGTGAGAGATGCTCTCTTAACATAGCCCGTCCAGGGCGACCTATGATATCACCTATAAATGCTATTTTCATTTTTTTGTTGCTTCTTCATCTGTATTCATCTATTTTTCCTTATAACTGTTTAGGTTTAGCATTTCGCAGATGACTCAAGACCTCTTTGATAATGTCATCATCATCTTTGCTCGCACTTTTAAGCTGCTCTTTTTCGCCATTGGCGTACTCTATGGAGATATTTTGTCCATAAGAGCTGACTGTTTTTATCTTTTTATCTAAGGCTAAGAGTTTGATAACCATCAGTTCAAAAAATTGCTTTGTAGGCGTGTCTAGTTTTCCAAAACGATCTATCGTCTCCTCTTCTATCTCGTATATCTCTACAGGCTCTTCGCATTGGCTTAGACGGCGGTATAGCTCTAGTCGCAAGCGGTCAGTATTGATAATTTCATCTGATAAGTAGGCTGAGATAGTAAGTTTTATATCCACCTTGGCTTTAACGCTTTCTTGAGTATTGCTGAGCTCTTTTATCGCATCTTCTAGCATCTTTAGATAGAGCGAATAGCCGATATTTTTTATATGTCCGCTTTGTGCATCGCCTACTAAGTTTCCACCACCACGAATCTCAAGGTCGTGATACGCCAAGACTGAACCAGAACCTAAAAATGAGTTTGATTCTAAGGCAACAAGACGCTTTTTAGACTCATCGGTGAGTTTTTCTCTATCTTCAACGATAAAGTAAGCAAAACCTTCTACATGTCCTCTTCCTACGCGTCCACGAAGTTGATGCAAATCTGCGATACCGAACCTATCTGCTCCATCAATTATCATCGTATTTACATTTGGCATATGGATACCTGATTCGATAATAGATGTGGCAATCATCAAGTCATACTCTCCTGCTGCAAACTTTATAAGCTCTTTTTCGGTCTCACTTGCACCTGTTTTGGAGTGTATCATCACTATACGTAGATTTGGTAAAATCTTTTTAAGTTCACCCTCTTTTATAGGCATATGTGCGATAGAGTTGTGTACATAAAACACTTGCCCTCCACGGCGAAGTTCACGCATAATAACCTCTTTTATAAGCTTCTCTTCATAAGACTTCACAAAAGTGCGCACACCTTGACGCTCACTTGGAGGGGTCAGTAGCTGACTCATAGTTTTGATAGAGCTCAGTGCTTGGTTCAAGCTTCGCGGAATTGGTGTCGCGCTCATACTCAGTAGATGCACACGCTCATAAAGGTGCTTAAGTTTCTCTTTCTGTTTTACTCCAAACTTATGCTCTTCATCAATGATAACAAGACCGAGTTTATTAAAAGTTGTTCCAAAAAGCGCGTGCGTTCCTACGACGACTTGCACCGAGCCATCACTTAGTGCCGCTAGAGTTGCCTTTTTCATTTTTGGTGTTACAAAACGGTCAAGTTTGGCAATTCCTATGCCACTATCTGCAAAACGTTCGGAGAGTGAGGCAAAGTGCTGTGAACTCAAAAGCGTTGTTGGAACGATAAGTGCGGCTTGATACCCTGCTCTGACTGTGGCAAAGATAGCATTCATCGCTACTTCTGTTTTTCCAAAACCAACATCACCACTTAAGAGCCTATCCATAATCTGACCTGAGCCTAAGTTGGCAATAATCTCATTGATAGACTCACTCTGGTCTGCGGTATATTCAAAGCCTGCCAATTTTTGAAAAGCTTTTAAATCATTTTTATTTGTAGTAATAATAGGTGCTTTGATAAGTGCACGAGCAGCGGCAGTATTGATAATCTCGCCTGCTATCTCAAAGAGACGTTTTTTTACTTTCTCTTTTAATTTCCCAAAACCACCTTTACCTAAGCGGTCTAGTGCAGGCAGAGACCCAGAAGCGATATATCTATCAATCGTATCTAAGTTTTCTACAGGAAGCAAAACTCTATCATCACCTTGATAGCGTATCTTTACAAAGTCTTTTGCCCCACCTAAAATCTCAGCTTGCTCTATCTTCTCAAATATACCAACACCATACTCTTCATGCACCACATAATCACCAGGTTTTAAGTCATCAAGTATGATGGAACTTTTACGGCGACGTCTCTTCTTTGCGGGCTTATTCAAAGATATAACGACCTCATCATCACTAATGATGTTTAAGATTAACGGTGACTTCTTTACATGTAAGCCTTGCGTCTCGTAGATACCAGCAGCTTTAATCTGGGCTTCATTGATGGCAATAAGAGTGATTTTTTTCTTTTTATGAACCTTTAGGAGTGTTGGAATATCTGTAACAGCTAAGCAGAGGTGATGGCTAGCTTCAGCGATTACATGTAAGGTTTCAAAATACTCTTGATCTGGAAGAACCTCATTGAGAGCAAAAGACTCTTTTATCTGCTCAGACATTGGCTTAATCAAAAGTGCTTTTTTATCTGCTAAAAATCTCTCTGCCTTCTCTTCAAGGTACCAAAAACCCAAAGAGGCGATATCTTTTACAAAACTATCACTCTCACTTGAGTCAATAAGAGTATTTATACGCTCAAAAGAGCTCTCATCCAAAGCATAAAAAGCAGGAACAATCTTCAATAAATCGCACTCTTCGCCCGTCGTTCTTTGTGATTCGGTGATAAAAGGTTTTATCTCCTCTATCTCAACATCAAAAAGTGACACGCGAAAAGGGTGAGGCTGAGAGGGGACAAATATATCAAAGATATCCCCACGAAAAGAGATTTCACCCTCAACTTGAACGATATCAACAAAAGTATAACCCCACTGAAGCATTTGCTCTTTAAAAGATTGAAGATCAATACTAGCACCAAATTCAAGCTCCATACCTTCAAGTAACTCTGCCTTAGGAAGAGGAAAAAGTAAGGTTCTTAACGGTGCAATAACTAAAGGTTTCACATCCGCACTATAATAGTCTCGCAAGGCATTAAAAAGCTGAGAAAGTTCTTCTCTATAAGAGCGCAAGTCATCAAGATACACAGCGCGTAAATCAGGAAACACAAGAACATCGCATTCAAAAAAGTTAGCAACATCTCTCAGTTCATTTGCCTCTTTAGTGTCTTCACAGATAAGAACTTCTAAGGCTCCTTTTTTCTCATTTTTTAGATACTCATAAAATCTACTCTGAATCAAATAAACTCACTTTTGTTTTTTTCGGATTAATTGTTTCTACCAAGGTCTCCCAAGGAACTCTTTTTATCTTCGTAAAAATCTCTTTATAATTTTCAATTGTCCACTTTATAAACCAATAAGGATTGAGTGTATTTTGAATATAACGCACCTCATAATGCAGATGAGGACCACTACTTAAGCCACTATTTCCCGTATAGCCAATCAAGTCACCTTTTTTTATAAAGTCACCCATTTTGACAGTAACCTTGTTTAGATGTGCAAAATAGGTCTTAAATCCATAGTTATGAATAAGAATAATAAGATTCCCAAGCCCGCTACGCTTATGATATCCAGCAAATTCTACAACAGCGTCAGCCGTGGCATAGATAGGTGTTTTCATACTCGCTTTCATATCACTTCCACGATGAAATTCTCGCTTTTTTAACTTTGGATGGGTTCTATAACCATACCTGCTAGTAATTCCTTTATACTCTATAGGTGAGCCATTCGGAATATACTGCATCATAGGAAGTATCTGCTCTAAAGTCAGCTCCACATTTTCTAGCTTTTTTTCAAGAGGCTCTTGCAAAGGGGGCTTCATTCCCATCTGCATCTCTATCTGATTCATACGAATATTGGCATCTTCGAGTGCTTTTTCTTTTTCTAAAAGATCTGTTTGAACCTGAGACATACTCTCATAAAGTGCATTATGTGACTCTTTCATCTTCTCATATTCACTCCGTGCAAAATACTCTTCATTACGGCTCACATCTAAAGATTCACTCAAGTAAACAATCACAAAAAAGATAGCTGAAAGAAAAAATAAGATTAAAAAAAGCCCCATATAGAGAAGTTTTTTAAGACTTCCATCAACCTCATAATGACGAGAAAGATGTTTCTCTCCATGAATTGAAACAGTAAACTTTTTTGACATTACAATACTTTTGGTTGCATCAATTTTTTCCTATTATATTTATGATATTATAGCGTTATTATAGGAGATTAATTATGATGATGCAATTATTTAAACTCAAAGAAAATAACACCACCATAAAAACGGAGTTAATCGCAGGGTTAACAACTTTTTTTACTATGCTTTACATCATCCCTGTCAATGCCTCAATCATGAGTGCATCTGGAATGCCTTTTGGTGCGCTAGTCACGGCTACTGCTTTGATGAGTATCTTTGCGTCTATCTTCAATGGTTTGTGGGCAAATACCCCTGTTGCTAGAGTGTTGGAATGGGCTTGAATGCTTACTTCTCTTTTGTTCTCGTAAATGCTATGAAGATTCCTTGGGAGAGTGCACTTGGGATTGTATTTATCTCTGGAATTCTTTATATTCTCATCAGTATCACACCTCTTCGTCGCTGGATGATAGATACCATTCCTATCGATATTAAACGTGCTGTGAGCGCTGGTATTGGAGCTTTTATTGCCTTTATTGGTCTTAAAGAGATGGGTATTATCGTTGGGTCTGAAGCGACACTTGTGACTCTTGGGAATCTCAAAGATCCTGCCATTTTGCTTGGTCTTTTTGGATTAGTGCTTGGACTTATACTGAGTATTAAAAAGTACCGTGGGGCACTCATTATATCTATTTTTATCACCGCTGTTGTAGCTTGGATTTTTGGCTTAAAAGAGTTGCCTGATACATTTTTTTCCATGCCAGCATCTATTATGCCTATTGCCTTACATGTAGATATTGCTTCAGCCTTTTCTTTGGCGTTTATTCCTCTCATTGTCACTTTTTTAGTGACTGATCTTTTTGATACGCTAGGCACCCTAACAGGCATAGGACTCAGAGCAAAAATGTTTCAAGAAAAACGCTCACCAGAGCTAGAAAAAACTATTCAAGCCGATGGTCTAGCAACGGCAGTAAGCGCTCTTGCTGGGGTTACAAGCACCACCTCTTTTATTGAGAGCGCTGCAGGTGTTGAAGCGGGAGGACGAACGGGACTGACTGCTGTTATTGCGGGACTGCTTTTTATATTGCCTCTTTTTATGTTGCCATTTTTTGAAGCGATTCATACCAACGCAATCTATCCTACCTTAGTTATCGTCGGAGCCTTAATGTTTAGTGAGTTAAAATCTATAGACTACTCAGATCCAGCCGTAATGTTTAGTATCTTTTTTATAGTTATGATGATGCCACTCACCTGCTCTATCACCAATGGCTTAATGCTTGGTGCTTTTGTATATGTTTTAGTGGAATTGATTCAAGGAAATTTCAAGAAGGCAAGCGGTGCTATGGGCTTATTGAGCCTTATTGGAGTGCTTATCTTCTTTGTATTTTAGATTAATGTTGCGTAGATTTAATCCTTTTTAGCAATCCATTTTTGTACACTATGAAGACGATGATTAAGTTTGGCACTTAAAACATCTTCTTTGAAATGATCTAAACGGTGTTCTATCTCTCCACGAGGTGTGACTATACGACTGCCACCCCAAAAACCTATGCCATCTTCAAATCCTACACGATTTACAAAAATAAGATATGCGCTACAAAGGATAGCTGTTGATTTTATTAAGGCATCCCATTGAGACTCTATCAAGATACCCTCATCACTAAAATCTCTTGCGGGAGACGCTACATGTAAGAAAATAATATCTGGCTTCAACTGTGCCAATCTTGCAATAGTATCAGCTCTCCAAAGGTCTTCACACACAAGCATTGCACTTTGACCAAACTGGGACTCAAAAAGTTCTATGGAGTCACCTTTAAAAAAATATCGTGCCTCTTCAAACATCCCATAATTTGGTAGGTGCATTTTTCGGTGTACATGTAAGAGTTTTCCTTTAGAAAAATACAGAGCGCAGTTATATATACGCCCCTCTTCTCTTATTGCTGCACCAATAGCAATATCAACATCAACACTCGCCGCTTTGAGTGAATCTAACTCCTCAAGACTCCAAGCATCTTCATAAAGTTTATCTTGTAGCATATAGCCATTGAGGGCTAGTTCAGGAAAAACTAAAACCTTGTTTTCTTTATGAATATGCACAAAATCGAGAACGGATTTTAAATTACTTCGATTAAGACGCGGAGCGTGCTGAATTAATGCTACTTTCATGAGAGAGTTTCAATAGCCTTGTTTAATGAATCCATATCTGAGATATTGAGTGTTGGTAGCTCTTTAGCGATACGACGATTTAAGCCACTAAGAACTTTTCCATTTCCAAACTCTATGGCCATATCCAGATCAGCTGCTACTGCTAAGATAGATTGCTTGTATTTCACTGGTTTTACTAACTGATCGCTTAAAAGCTCTAAGGCTTGTGCCTTGGAGTTGTAAGGAGCTGCTGTCACATTAGAGATCACTGGAGCTGCAAAGTCATCACTTAAAACTTTCTGCATCTCTGCACGAAGTGGAGCTTGAGCACTCTCAAGAAGGGGGCAGTGACTTGCCACTGACATATTTAAAAGCAGGGCTCGTTTTGCACCAGCTTCTTTAAAAGTGCTTTGAAGCGACTGCAAATCTTCTTGCAAGCCTGCAACAACAAGTTGTCCATCTTGATTATAGTTTGCAGGCCATACTTTTTTTCCTGCCTTTTGTGCATCTTGACAAAGAGACTCTACAACATCATCTGTAAGACCAACAAGAACCATCATGCCAGCATTGATATTTTCACACGCCTCTTGCATTAAACTACCACGCTTATGCACTAGAGAAACTGCGTCAAGATAGTTCAGCGCACCCGAAGCACTCACCGCGCTAAATTCTCCCAAAGAGTGACCTAAAAAGAGTCTTGCCTCTGTCGGCATCGCCTCTTGAAAAAGACGATAAGCTACTAATGAGACTAATAAAATTGCTGGTTGTGTATAAGCTGTTTCATTAATTGTCTCATTCTCTTCAAACAAAAGAGCTTTAAAATCAATTCCTGTATGCTTGGAGGCACTATCGATCATCTCTCTAGCTATCTCACTCTCTTCGTAAAAGCTTTTTCCCATACCTACTGTTTGGCTTCCCTGACCTGGGAAAATCATTGCTATTTTTTTCATTGTATTCCTTATGTTTTTAAACCGAAAGCTTCATTTTCGGCAATTTTCTTGCGTAATGTATTTCTATTGAGTCCTAATCGTTCTGATAGTTGTAGTTGTGATTTAAAGCGCTTCATTCCTGCTTGAATGAGTGGCACTTCAAAAAGATGCAAAAAATTTCTATAGTCATTGTTTGAACCTAATTTATCACTTAGAAAATTTTCTATAATAACCATAAGTTCAGCTTCGTTAATATCATCTAAGAGATAATTCATCATAATCTGACGTCTTAGCGAATAGGCATTTTTTGAGAGGTCTGGATCATGTTTTGACAAATCAAAATTATGTTCAATCCCAAAAATAGTTTTCGCTTCTTTTGCAAAAACTTCTTGAAGCATACAGATATCTTCTGCGCGCTCTTGGAGTGGAGGAAGTGGAATTTTAATACTAAATTGGTCTTCAAAACGTTCACTATGATCCAATAAACACGTCGTAGCAATAATACGCACTTGATATTTAACAATAAGCTCAAAAAGTTGTTCGATGTTTGGAGAATTTTCTATTTTATAAATGATAATAGATTTGCAACTAGGGAGTGAAGAGATAATCTCTTCGTAGTCTAAGGCATCAAAAACTGTAGCCTCAGGAAGAATATATTTAGCAAGGGAGCGTTTCCCTGTGCCGTGCTCGCCGCTAATAAGTGCATTAACGCCAAGACTTTTGAGTAGATTTGCAGTTTTAAATGCTTCTTTAGAAGCTACAGAGGATGTTAAAAAAACTAGTGACATCCACAGCCGCTGCCGCCATTCGTGCCACAACATCCATCATCAACTTTATTTTCTTCAGGAATACCTGTCATTTTCTCTTCTTCTGAAGCATCACGCACAGAATTAAGTGTTACTGAGAACATTAAATCTTTTCCTGCAAGAGGATGATTGAAATCAATAATAATATTTTCATCTTTAATTTCTTTAACAGTAACTTGAACAGTTCCGCCATCTTCACCTTGACCATAAAGAGTCATACCAACATTTAAGTCAATTCCAGCAAATTGCTCTTTTGGAAGTTCTTGTTGTGCTTCTTCATTATACTCACCATAAGCATCAGCAGATTTTACAAGAAGATCAGATTTTTCACCAACATTCATATCAGCAATTCCATTTTCTAAACCAGGAATAACTTGACCCTTGCCAAACATAAATACGAGTGGCGCTCCGCCTACATTACTATCAACAACCTCTTGTCCGTCACGAACCTCATACTCAATTGATACTACTTGATTTTCTGTTATTGCCATTTTTTTACCTTTTTATTTTAAATTTTCGGGATTTTATCATATAAAATTATGATGACGCTGAAAAGAGTCTTTTAACTCTTAGAGCTTAGACAATCTTACTTCAGCATCATCCGCTAACTTGCTATCTGGATATGATGAAATGAGCGCATTCAAAAATGCTTTCGCATTAGCTATGTCACCTGTTTTTTCCATTGCGACTGCACTATGTAAAAGAAGCGTTGGCATATATGAAGCCTTATCATAACGTCTCGCACTCTCTTTAAAATAAGCGATAGCTTTTTTATAATTTTTACGATAATACCACATTTCTGCGATCATATAATGTGCACGCGCAGGTTTATAATTGTTTTCTATAAGATAAGTATAATACTCAATTGCCTTTGTATAAAATTTCTCACGATAAAGTTGCTCTGCTTTTTTAGCTATTTCAGCTTTACTCATACCCTTATAAGTTGAATTTTTACTTTTTGACTTCCCTTTTAGACTTTTCGCCACACTCGTTTTAAAAGTATTGATATCTTTTATAACGGCATTAAATTCTTCTTTTGAAACATAATTTGTATTTATAGTATCAATCATTGAAGAAAATTCTGTTAAAACTTCTTTGAGCTGAAGAATACTTGCCTCATTAGTATTTATCTTATCAGAAAGTAGTTTCTCTCGCTCATCTGCTTGGAGCACACTCATTTCAGTGCTACTTTGAAGTTTTTTTAATTCAATTTTATTAGATTGACTTTTTTGATTCAAACCTTCAACAATAGTTTGAAGACCATCAAGGCGTTCTTGAATGGATTCTACACGACTAATTTGATTAAAAGTTTTTTTCTCAATAGTATCAAGAACTTTTTTATTGGAGAGAATATGCTTTTCGGTCTCTGTTAAACCATAAGGGTTCTGAGAATCTAAGTTACCAGCTCCAAACACCGAAGGTTCAGCAGCTGATAGCAGAAAAGGAGTAAAAAGTAGAAAAAGTCTTAGATACATTTACGGAAGAAGTTTAAAATCTACGCGACGGTTCTCAGCCCAACACTCTTTTGTTTTATCATTACATACTGGATTGCTTTCACCATAGCTTACCATTGAAATACGCTCTGAAGAGACACCATTTTCAATAAGCATTGCTTTTGCATTATTAGCACGCTTAAGTCCTAATGCGTAATTATACTCGTCACTACCCCACTCATCACAATTGCCTTCTACTTTTATCATGTAAGCGCTAGCTTTTGTAGTTGCTAAAGCTGCATTATCACTTACTTTTTCGCTCATTGAATTTGAAAGCGAAAATTGATCAAAATTAAAGTATACTGATTGCATTTGAGACTCCAGAGCACTCATACTCATCTCATTGCTATCGGCGGTGTTATTTTCATTTACCATGATGTCTGTAGCATTAACAGCTTCAGTATTTGCATTATTGTTAGCATTTTGCCCAGAACCTGCACCATTTGTTGCATCAATTGATGGATCCTTAGAACTACAACCCGTGAATAATAAAGCTGCTACGATAGCGCTAGAAAGTAAAACTTTTTTCATTATCAGATACCCTTGATTTAAATTAGTGCTATTGTATCAAATTTTTCTTTAATGAATAAGAAATAAAAAAACAATATATCAACACTTACCAATCTAAAGATTGAATTTTTCCCATTTTTAAAGGAAAAAGATAGTTTTTGTTATATGCTAAACGTACGACACCTATTGAACTCTGATTTTTATAATTTTTTATAAATAGAATCACACTTCCATCTTCAGAGAAACGAGGAAATTCATTAACACCTGTTGCAGTTAAGCGACGAATAAAATCTGTTTTAGTAGAAATAAGATGTAAATTAAAGGTGTTGGGGGAAAAAGCATTAGATGTTTCACGAGATTTGTAAACTATATACTCTTTATGAGCACTACACGCTACATTATTTTTTCCATAATAGACCATCTGCTCAACACTCTTAGCACCTATCTTTTTAGAAAAAACATTTGGATAGCCCATTCTATTGGAGATAAATACAATATTTTCCTTATCCATAAACTGTCCACTAACATCTATACCACGATATTTAGTCACTCTTTGATATCTACCGCTACGAACATCATATAAATAGATATCAGGTTGTCCACTAGGCGCCATAGTAAGCAAAAGCTTTTCACCATCTGCACTTACATCAGAACAGATCATCATACCGTCAGATGAGATAATTTTTCTTTTTTTACCTGTTCTTGTATCAAGACGATACAAGGTAGGCTTAAAACCACCTAATGATGTATAGTAAAAAGCATCTTGTGCCTTATTAGCCCACTGAGGAAATACATTAAGCCCTCCTTTGATGACTGTATGTTGATAAGTAAGTGTGTAGTCTGTAATTACGATTTCACTCTCATTGCGTGCTGAAAGTTTCGCAATGATGACTTTATTTTTCATCCACTCTACACTCTCTTCACCCATAACCTTATTCACATCATAAGCGATAGCATGGGCAACAAAAACGTAGAGATTTTCTTTATGAATAGTGTAGCTCTTTTGCAAAACCATTTTGTTGTACTCAAAAAACTTAATTTCAGTTCTATATGAAGAATCATCTAAAGATTCAATCTTAAAGCGTAAGACATAATTACTTTTTCTAGCCTCACGACTTATATCTGTATCATCAAAATCTACTATTAGTGAATGTCTATCAACATTAAAAATACTCAAAACATTCATATCACTAATAAGTGAACGCAAGAATCTTTTATTAAGAGTAGTATTAACTCCACTACTATTTTCAATAACTAAAGAGGGTAAAGAATCTACCTGCTTTGATATATCAAGTGTTAAGTCAGCCGAATTTAGATTGAAAATCACAAAACATAGTAATAAAATATAACGCATCATTTTTCCTCAGGTATTAGATTAAAATTTAGACTATAAGGCTTATAATCTTTTGTAATTGGAAATGTTACATGTAACAATCTTTGTTCTAACTTATGCGCTTCTTCATTAAGCGCTTCACTTGCTGATGTTCGCAATATTTTATAAGAAGTCATTTTGCCATTAGCATCAATTGCAATGCGTATTGTAACGACATTTCCTAACATCGTAGTATCAACAATAAAACGACTATGGATAATTTCGGTAATTTTTGCTTTTAATACATTGATTTGCGCCGCAGTAGAGAATGATTTTGAATTATCACTATCAGATGATTTTGATATTTTCAATGATTCTATTGCTTTACTTGCACTTGAGTCTCTTTTAGAACTTGTCTTGATACGCTTTTGAATCTGTTTAATCCGTGCAGTATCAATCTTTTTCTCTTCAGGCTTATGTTTTTTATACACAATTTTTTGTGCTTTTACATTTGAAAAAAGAGATGAAAAGTCAGCAGGTTTTGCAGTTTTTTTCTTCTGAATTTCCTGTTTTTTTACAATATTTTTTTTTATCTTTTTCACTTGTTTTTTCTGTTTCTTGACAGGTTTATCTTCTGTCAAATCAATCGATACTTTTATATAAGTATCTTTTTTTAATGCAAAACTCTTAGGAGTTTTATCTATAACAAGCATATATCCAAAAGGTGCTGTAACAGAAAAAAAAAGTAAAAACGAAATAAATCCGCTTAGGTAAAAAAGTGAGTCGTTTCTAACCATTGGTTGCTAAAGAGACTTCACTAAAACCAGCATGCTTTACAGCAGCTAAAATAGACATAACAAGCCCATAATCCAAGCTTCTATCTGCACTAATCATCACTGAAGATTTTTTATTCAATTTTTGAGAATACCCGTAAAAATTATCTTCAAAGCCAAGGAGTTCAAAATTATTATTATTGACCTTCAGCTCTTTTTTTTCATTAATACTAATATGAATAGAACGGGCTTTTGATACGACTTTTTGCGCGGAACCTTGAGGTAAGTTTATAAGCTCTTCATAGACAATATTGGGAGCAATCACCATTAAAATAGCCAATAAGACTAACATAACATCCACAAGTGGTGTTATGTTTAACTCAGGCTTTTCATCCCAATCATAATACATAATAAAACCTAACGCGCTAAGAGTGCGTCACTCTGCATACGAATCAAACCGATAAGATCAAAAGATTGACGCTTTAAAACTTGATGAAAAGTATATGCAAAAATTGCTACAAAAATACCACTAGCAGTTGCGACAAGAGCATCAGAAACACCTGCAGCAATAACACTCATCGTTCCACTAGCTTGTCCTATATGAGAGAAAGTATCTAAAATAGAGACAACAGTTCCAAAAAGACCTATAAAAGGTGCAGTCGAAGCTACAATAGAGAGAAAAGAGAGACCCCTAGTTGCATCTTTTGTAGCAGAAAAGGTACTTAAATCAAAAATTTCACGCTTAATTTTAGAAGAGGTTTTTATAAAATGGCTAAGATAGGAGAGTTCAGACACCGTTGGTGCACCAAGAAGCAAAGCCTCCAAAGAAGCTGTCTCTTTAGAAATCCACTGTTTTAAGGAAAAATAACGGTATATAAAAATCCACACCAAAGCTATAAAATATACGCAAAGTAATCCCAAGACAAAAATTGTCGCAGGATGACTTTTAAGATAAAAATCTATGAAGAAATCTAACATATATTAAAAGAGTTTTTGTGCTGCTGACTCAAGTTTTGCTGATACTGAAGCAATAGCAATATTAGAATCAGAAATATCATGAATTAAAGTCTTAGCCTCATCAAGAGCTTGAGCAATATCACTTTCATTTTCACCACGAATTGCTACTGCACCATCTACGAGAACTACAACTTTAGCTTCATCAACTTGAACAACACCCCAATTAACCACAACTGATTCAACAGTTTTATCTTCTTTTTCTATATCTATAACACCAGTTTTAAGCAGTGTCGTTAATGTAGCGTGATGCGGAAGCACTCCGAATTCACCTTCATCACCAGGTAAAGTTACACTCAGTGCCAAACCATCATAGATGGCGCCACTTGGAGTAATAACTTCGAGTTTTAAAGTTTCCATATTTGTCCTTTAAAAGCTACCGAATTATTTATTTTTCATTTTTTCGGCTTTTTCGATCGCCTCATCCATGCTTCCTACCATGTAGAATGCACCCTCTGGCATATGATCAAATTCACCAGCAAGAATTCCTTTGAATCCTTTAATAGTATCTTCAAGTTTAACATACTTACCAGGAGAACCTGTAAATACTTCAGCAACGAAGAATGGTTGCGATAAAAATTTCTCAATTTTACGAGCACGCTCAACAACATTTTTATCATCTTCAGAAAGTTCATCCATACCAAGAATCGCAATGATATCTTGAAGATCTTTATACTTTTGAAGTGTCTGTTGAACACCACGAGCTACACTATAGTGCTCTTCTCCAATAATTTGTGGATCAAGAAGACGTGATGTTGAATCAAGAGGATCTACCGCTGGATAAATACCTTTTTCTGCAATTTTACGGTTTAAAACTGTAGTTGCATCTAGGTGGGCGAAAACAGAAGCAGGAGCTGGGTCAGTTAAATCATCTGCTGGTACATAAACAGCCTGAACTGAAGTAATTGAACCAGTTTTTGTTGATGTAATTCTATCTTGTAAAGCACCCATTTCACGAGCCAAAGTTGGTTGATAACCAACAGCTGAAGGGATACGTCCAAGAAGTGCTGACATCTCTGAACCTGATTGAGCGAAGCGGAAAATATTATCGATAAACATCAATACATCAAGACCTTTTTCATCTCTAAAGTACTCTGCCATGGTAATACCTGTAAGAGCGATACGGTTACGTGCTCCTGGAGGCTCACTCATTTGACCATAACACAGCGCGACTTTGTCAAGTACATTTGAGTCTTTCATCTCATAATAAAGGTCATTTCCTTCACGAGTTCTCTCACCAACACCTGCAAACACCGACAAACCATCATGTCCATGAGCAACATTATGAATTAATTCCATAATAATTACAGTTTTACCAACACCAGCACCACCGAAAAGTCCAACCTTACCACCTTTTGAGTATGGAGCAAGTAAGTCAACAACCTTGATACCTGTTTCAAACATTTCAGTAGTAGTTGACTGCTCAACAAGTGGTGGTGGATCACGGTGAATTGACCATGTAGGAGCATCTGATACTTGATCGCCACCATCGATAGTTTCACCAATTACATTAAAGATACGTCCTAAAACTTTATCTCCAACAGGAACTTTAATAGGTGCGCCAGTAGCCTTAGCTTCCATGCCGCGAACGAGACCTTCACTCATATCCATAGCGATAGTACGCACGCGACCATCGCCAAGGTGAGCTGCAACTTCTAAAACTAGACGATGCTCCTTACCTTCTACACTATTCATAACTTCAATTGCTTCATTGATAACTGGTAGATAACCATCAAAATCAACATCAACAACAGGTCCAATTACTTGGGCAATTTTACCAATCATATTATCTCCTCTCATTATTTCATCGACTCAACACCACTGATAATCTCTATCAGTTCAGTCGTAATCGATTCTTGACGCGCTTTGTTAAACTTAACATTGAGCGTTTTAACCATCTCTTTTGCATTGTTAGTTGCTGCGTCCATAGCTTGCATACGTGCACTATGTTCTGCAGCAACTGAATCGATCAAGGCATAATACATATTGTATTCTACATATTTTTCGATCAATGAATTAAGCATCTTTTCATTATCTTCTGCTTCAATTTCAAGCATCGACTCTTTATCTTCATCACAATCATAACCATCTACATTAATAGGCAATACTCGCTCTACATGTAGCTTTTGAGTAAGAGCATTTAAATAACCATTATAGACAATATAAACACCATCGATTTTGCCATCATAAAAATCTTCAATTGATGTTCTGATAAATTCAGCAGATCGTTGCATATCAGGTGCGGAGCTAAGGTCACGAACAGCGTCCATAAGTTCTATCTCGTTGTATTTGAAAAATTCTATACCTTTTTTTCCAACACCACGAAGACGTACTTTTGTTTTCTTCTCTTTTAACTCATCCATCAATTTACGAACAGCTTTAATAGTTTGCATGTTAAATCCACCACACAAACCTTTATCAGCAGTTACAAAAATAATATCTACCATTTGTGGTGTATCAATTTCAACAAAAGCGCGACTTTCTATGCCACCAACTTTTTGACATTTAATACGCAATGCAATTTCAGCTATTACTTGATTCGTTTTCTCAGCAAAAAGACGTGAACGTGACGCAAGTTCTTGTGCGCGTCGCAGTTTCGCAGTTGAAACAAGCTTCATGGCACGCGTTGTTTTTTGCGTATTAGAAACACTTTTTATCTGTCTTTGAATCTCTTTCAAGTTAGCCATATTAGTCCTTAGTTAGCTACAAAAGTTGCTTTAAACTCTTCAAGTGCTTTTTTCATAAGAGCACTTGTGTCATCATCAACTTTTGATGCGCTTCTAATATTCTCAAAAATTTGAGGATACGATGCTTCAATAAATGGATAAAGTTCTGCTTCGAAACGAACAACATTGCTTGCATCCATATCATCCAAGAAACCTTGATTTCCAGCAAAGATAATAAGAACTTGCTTCTCTGCCGTAAGAGGAGAGAATGGAGGCTGTTTTAATACTTCAACCATACGCTGACCACGCTCTAACTGATTACGACTTGTCTCATCAAGATCAGATGCAAACTGAGCAAACGCTTGAAGTTCACGATACTGAGCAAGATCAAGACGCAGTGTACCAGCTACTTGTTTTGTTGCTTTAATCTGAGCAGCCCCACCAACACGAGATACTGAAAGACCGACATTAATTGCTGGACGGATACCTGAGTTAAACAGTTCTGTCTCAAGGAAAATTTGACCATCTGTAATTGAGATAACATTTGTCGGAATATATGCCGCAACATCACCCTCTTGTGTTTCAATAATTGGAAGAGCAGTTAATGATCCGCCGCCCTCATCATCGTTAACTTTTGCAGCACGCTCAAGAAGACGAGAGTGTAGATAGAAAACATCACCAGGATACGCTTCACGACCTGGAGGACGACGAAGTATAAGTGACATCTCACGATACGCTACCGCATGTTTAGATAAATCATCATAAACAATCAGGCCATGACGTGCATTGTCACGAAAATATTCACCCATAGTTACACCAGTATATGGCGCAAGGAATTGAAGTGCAGCAGCTTCTGCAGCAGTAGCAGAAACAATGATAGTATATTCTAATGCTCCGTGCTCTTCAAGACGACGGATAATTTGAGCAACTGTTGACTCTTTTTGACCAATAGCCACATAGATACATGCAACACCGTTACCTTTTTGGTTAATGATAGTGTCTAGTGCAACTGTAGTCTTACCAGTTTGGCGGTCACCAATAATAAGCTCACGCTGACCACGACCGATAGGAACGAGTGCATCAATTGCCTTAATACCTGTAGCCATTGGCTCATGAACCGATTTACGCTCCATAATACCAGGCGCTTTCTCTTCTACAAAACGAGTTTCAGTAGCTTCAATAGGACCTTTACCATCTATAGGCTCACCAAGAGCATTCACGACACGACCAAGCATTGCATCACCGACAGGAACTTTAAGCAGTTTATTAAGACGCTTTACACTCATACCTTCACGAATCTCTTTACCACCACCAAGAATAACAACACCTACGCTACTCTCTTCAAGGTTAAGAACGAGACCCTGAGTCCCCTCTTCAAATTCAACCATTTCTCCGGCCATAACATTATTAAGACCATAAACTTGTGCAACACCATCAGCATATGTGACGACCTTACCTGTTTCATTAATATCAACGCTCAACTCAAAATTTTCAATACGTTCTTTGATAATTGAACTAATTTCATCAGCTTTTATTTTTGCTACCACTACTTTTCTCCTCTCATAAGCTTAAATTGCTTTTAATATATGATCTATCATTTGTGAATTTAGACGATTTTTTGAAAAGTTAATCTCAATTCCTAAATCATCTACTTCCACTTTGACGCCATCATAGTCAGACTTGATAAATTCAAGCATTATTGTTGATCCAACTTTTTTACCTAATCCAGAACCAAGATCTTGAATGACTTTTTTCGTAATATTTCCATTGCTAAAAACTTTACCTACAAATGAATTTTTTTCACGAGCAAGCTCTTTTTTCATCTCAATAGCAATTGCAGGAATAATATCAATTCGCCCATTTTCTGCCAATAGAGAGAGAAAGTTTTCAATTTTCTGATTTTTAATATTTTTTACTGAATCAACTAAGAGATCTCTTTTCTCTTCAAGTGAAACATCAGGACTAGAGACAATTTGAATAAACTTGTCATTTTTAAATGATAAAGCAAGTGCATCAAATACCTCAGTCATTGATTCAAAATCAGAACCATCAGTACTTTCACGCATCGCTTTTATATAACGTTTTGCAACTAGCTCTTCCATACTATGCTACCTTCTTCATAATAAGTTGTGCCATAGCTTTTTGATTAAAACTTGCAGTCTCTTCATCTAAAAGATCACTCATTACACTATCAACAAGATTTCTAAGCATTTTTCTCTGCTCAAGATTCATTAATGAAGCATTTTGTTTTTCAATATTCTCAAGATCAGCATCACATTGTTTCATGATATGATCATTTAAGATTCTGTTCTCTTTTTTTGAAGACTCAATAAGGTCTGCTACAAATTTTTCAGCATCTTCAATTTTCTGAAGAGCCACCTCTTTTGCAGTTTTTGACTCTTTCATCTTCTCTTGTACACGGTCTAGTTCAGCTCTTATGCCAGCTGTACGACCTTGAAAAAAGTTTTTTATTGGATCTGCAAGAAGATAGTAAAGTATCCCCGCAAAAATAATAAAGTTAACACTGCGTTGAACAATATCAGTCCCGCCTTCGCCTCCATCAGAAGCAAAAGCAAAAACCGACATCGTTACTAATGTAAGTAGAATTTTACCCATCGAAACCCCTATATCTGCGCAAATTTAGCTTTTACAGCTTCTTTAAACAGTGGAACCTGTGACAATAGAGTTGTGTTTAATTCTTCTTTCTCTTTTGCAAGAGATGCCTCAAATTCTTCATACTCTTTAGCCATCGTAGCACGTTTAGCTTCCATCTTGCTCTCTGCTAATACTTTAGCATCTGCAATAACTTTTTCTCGTGTAGCCGCTGCTTCTAGTTTAGCATCGCTAATAATCTTCTGCGCTTTCGCTTCTAATTCTGCAATTTCAGCGTCATTGTTTCCAACTTCACTCAAATCTTTTTGAATATCTGCATCACGCTTTTCCATATAAGAAAAAAGAGGATTATAGAGCCAACTATTTAGCACAGCAATAAGCGCGAGAAATACAATTATTGTGCCAGCAAGCAGAATTGGATTAATATCTAACATATCACCTCCTAAAAGTTTCAAAATTATACTATTTATAAATTAAAACGATAGTTAAAAATAATGCAAAATGATAAAGAAATTTAGACAATCGTGAATAAGAAAGTAAAAAAGCTACTTTAGTGCTTGAATTAGAAGCTCAACATCTTGCATTGATTTGAAATTTATGGTTAGTTTATTATTTTTCGCATTAACGACAAGACCTATTTGTGATAATTTTTCAAAAAGCCCAGAATAGTCATACTCTTTTGTCTGTTTTAAATTTACAGTTTCTGTCTTTGGCTCATTTTTTAAATTTTTTACTATACCTTCAACTTCTCGAACACTTAATTTTTGCCCAATTATTGAATTCATTATAAGTACTTGATTTTTATCAGAAAGACCAATCATAACTTTAGAATGTCCCATTGTTATCTTTCCATCAACAAGTGCCTTTTGTACTTTTTTATTTAACTGCAAAAGACGCAGAGTGTTCGTTATATGGGTTCGACTCTTATGAATCATTTTTCCGAGTTCTTCGTGTGTTAAATCATGTACTTTAATCAACTCTTCATAGGCAAGTGCCAGCTCAACCACATTGAGTTCTTCGCGCTGAATGTTTTCAATTAAGGCATGTTCGCGCATCTCTTCTTTTGAAATATGAACTACAATAGCTTTGATGGTTTTAGTTTTTGCTAACTTACTTGCTCTCCAACGACGCTCACCAGCAACTAAAATATATTTATCATCTTCTTTAACAACAATAATAGGCTGAATAAGCCCATGGTCTTTAATCGACTCGGCCAATTGTGCAAGATTCTCAGAATCAAATGTTTTACGTGGCTGGAAGGGATTGGGTTTTATATCCAAAAGAGAAATCTCTTGAATATCATGATGACTTATTGGCATCTCATTTTCATAAGCCTCTTCAATTTCACCTAAGAGCGCACCCAGTCCTCTTCCTAAAGCTTCTTTTGCCATATTATGCCAATATTGAGTATGCTAAATTTTGATATGCGATAGAACCGCTTGATTTTACATCATATAAAATTGCTGGTTTTCCAAAACTTGGACTCTCTGCTAGCTTAACATTTCGAGGGATAACAATAAATTTATTATCGATATCTTTAAATAATTTTCCTTTAAAATGCTGCCGTAAATCTGCAAAAACTTGCTTTGAGAGATTATTTTGAGAGCTATACATTGTAGGCAAAAACCCTTTAATGGCTAGCTTAGGATTTATAGTTTTTCGTACAAGCTTTACCGTATTTAAAAGTTGCGCTAATCCTTCTAGTGCAAAAAATTCACACTGTATAGGAATGATAACTGAATTTGATGCGGCCAAAGCATTAATAGTCATTGGTCCAAGTGCTGGAGGAGAGTCTATAATAATATAATCATAATCTTTTTTAACCTGTGATATGGCTTTTTTTAGTATCAGCTCGCGACCTTTAGAGTTTCCTGCATCATAATACTCTTTTTCAGCCCCTACAAGACCTATATTTGAAGGCGCCAGGCTAAGAGTTGGAAGTGCAGTTTTTAAAATAACATCATTAAGTTTTTTTGTACCTATAAGAACATGATAGATATTAAATTCATAATCATTACGACTATGCCCTAGAGATGTAGTTGCATTGGCTTGTGGATCACCATCTATGAGTAAAACTTTTTTTTCTGCCACAGCTAATGAAGCGGCTAAATTGACAGCTGTTGTTGTTTTACCCACTCCACCTTTTTGATTGGCGATTACTATAATTTCACTCATCGTTGACTATATATCCTTTTCCCATTGCACATCAAAGAACCATCATTCATCATTTTTGCATCTAAAAATGAAAAGTCCTTATTGCTTACATATGGCACTACGCTTATATTATTTTCAAATTCTAGCTTATATTTACTAAAAACTTGCTTCCATGAAATTCTTTTTTCAATAGATTTCAGATACATTTGCAATATTTTATAGGGTTCAAAACTAATATCAATTACCCCAAAGTTCTCAGGAGCTTTTTGAGCATTAATGCCAATACCGCAAATAAGAATATCTCCTTGGACATTAGTAATGCAACCTCCTATTTTTTTATCTTTCAAGTAAAAATCATTGGGCCATTTAAGCCAAAGATTTGAGCCTTGAGACTCTAGAACTTCTTTTAATAAATACATAAAATAGATTGATGCTGATTCAAGCTTTAAATCATTTGGAAGTTTTGATTTATTTATCGCAAAAGAAAAAAATAAATTTCCTTCAAGACTTATCCATTTATTTCCTCTGCTTCCAGTGCCATTTGTCTGTTTTAGTGTTGCAATAGCACAAGGAGTTTTATACTTTCCAGATTTAAGTGCCTCTTTTAAATAACTCTGTGTTGAATCAACAGACTTAAGCCAATATATCGTCACAACTCAATCTTGCACCATTAAGATAATCAAGAATTTTCATCTCTTTTTTTGAAGGTGGTTGGACTGTATAAATACGTATTGCTCCCTTAAGAGTACTTACGACAATACTATCTGAATCTACACTCAAAATTTTTCCAGCACTTGTATATATTTTTGAATTTTCTAGTCTTATCTTTTTCAATTTCAGACCGCTTTGTAAATAAATTCCTGGCCATGGGGTAAAAGCACGGTAACGGTTATACAACGAAAGGGCATTGTCAAATTGCACTTCACCATCTGCTTTAGATATCTTGCAACAGTGCGTTGCTTCTTTGTCATCTTGTTTGACAGCTTTTAATTGATTGAAATTTTTTAATACTTCGAGTATTAACGCGGATGCAGTATCAGTTAAGCGATTAAAAAGTGATTCTAGCATCTCATTTTTATCTATTGAGATGCGTTCAATCTGTAAAATATCTCCCGTATCTAATCCTACATCCATAAGCATTGCTGTTACACCACTCTCTTCGTCACCATTAAGAAGAGATTGCTGAATCGGGCTTGCTCCACGGTATTGAGGCAGTATAGAAGCGTGTAGATTTATGCATGGTGCATGATCTAATATGGCTTTTGGAAGAATCTGTCCATAAGCAGCTACAACGATATAATCACACTCTATTTGCAAAAGCTCCTTCACCACATCTTCATCACGAAGTCTCTTTGGCTGATAGATAGGGATACTATTTTTTTCAGCTAAAACTTTTACATTAGGAGATGTCATCACTTTTTTTCGCCCTACAGGTTTATCAGGCTGAGTGTAAACAGCGACTACATCCATATCTTCATCATCAATTAAACTTTGAAGAATACTTAAGGCATAATCAGGTGTTCCCATAAAAATAATTTTCACACGCTATCCTTTGAAAAAAGTGTTCCACATTGATGTCTATTGTCAAGTAAAAAAGCTCTTACATCGCTTAAATCAAAACCGCTAGCTAAATACATTGATTTTCCACGCTGCAAGAGATAATCAGCAGCCTTAAGCTTTGTCACAATACCACCTGTTGCAAACTCACTATTTGGTGTGACCTCACGAGAAAGCTCTTCTTTGTCTATACTCTTTACATGTAAGCGTATTTGAGCATCATCATTTTCATTTGGATCTTTATCGTAATAGGCTTGAATATCTGAAAGAATAACCAAAAGTTCTGCATCAAAATAGTGTGCAGCGTAAGCAGAAAGCTGGTCATTATCTCCTAATTCAAGTTCTTCTGTTGCAGTAGCATCATTTTCATTAACAATAGGAACGACCCCACTTTCAAGCAAACTATCAATCACACCTTTCACACGCTGCGCCTGCTCTAAGGTATGAAAGTTTGCTGAAGTGACTAGAATTTGCGCTACTATAATATTGTGCGCTTCAAATTTACGCTTATATTTTCGCATCAAAAGAGGCTGACCGATTGCAGCTAATGCCTGCTTATTTTTAATAATATTTTTATCCAATTGCAACTCAGTATATCCAGCTGATACAGCCCCAGATGAGACTAAAATAACTTCATAATGGGGCTTCAAATCAACAATAAGATTAACCAAATTTTGCATACGCACTTTAGCGACACAATCTTTTTGCGTTAAAACTGCACTGCCAACTTTAATGACGATACGTTTCATGATCGTGCCAGAGAAACTAACTTATAAAGTGAATATCGAATAGGTTCAATATTAGTTCGCATTACAGAAGAGATAGGTGCTATAAAAAATGGTTTGCTTGAGTCATAAACCACCTGTTCATCATCTATATCACCTTGTTCATAAAAACCTAGTAAATTATCAAAATCATAAACACTTTGAGTAGAAGGTTCTAAGCCAAGCATTTTGATAAAATCTTCTACTTTCTCTTTGACCTCTTCAGGCGGAATAGTATCTACTCGTGTTAAGGCAATAGCATAATTAGTAATGCTTAATTTTTCAGAGAATTTCTGCAGCTCCTCTTTAAGTGTTTTAAACTGTGTCTCTAAATCTCTATAAGTAGCAATATCTACCATAAATAAAAGTGTTTTTGTTCTTTCAATATGACGTAAAAATTTTAGACCTAAGCCTTTACCATCACTAGCACCCTCAATAATTCCAGGAATATCTGCCATCACAAAAGAGTCAAAATCGCCAATATTAACTTGACCCAATTTTGGTGTTAATGTTGTAAATTCATAATTAGCCACTTCAGGACGTGCATTTGAAACAGTAGAAATCAGTGTTGATTTACCAACATTTGGAAAACCAACTAAACCAACATCAGCAATAAGTTTCAGGTCAAGTTTGAGTTTTTTAGTTTCGCCAGCTTCACCTGGTTGTGCGTAGCGAGGCTGTTGATTTGTAGAAGATTTAAAGTGAGTGTTACCTAAGCCTCCACGCCCACCTTTGAGATATAACTCTTCTTGTCCATGTTTAAGCAGGTCAAATAGAACTTCCCCGCTCTCTTGATCAACTACCTGTGTTCCTGGTGGAACGATAACAACAAGCTTCTCGCCTGATTTTCCTGTCATATTTGAGCCTAATCCAGGGCGACCATTTTCAGCTTTAAGATTTTTATTGCCTTTAAAATGTGAAAGAGTATGGGTATTATTGTCACAACGAAAAACCACATCGCCACCTTTGCCACCATCACCACCATTTGGTCCGCCATTAACAACGAATTTTTCACGGCGAAAAGCAACACAACCTGCTCCGCCTTTGCCTGATGATACTGTAATTTGTACGTGATCTGTAAACATTTAAAACCTTACATGTAATGGAAATACTTAATGATAAACTTATCCTTACATGTAAGGATTTTATAAGTGTATTGTTAAATATTTAATGAATTGTATTTGAAAGTGACTAAGGCGTAAGCCAAAGTCTTAGAGAAAAATTAAGAAGCAGGTATAATTGAAACTTGTTTGCGTTTTTTGTCTTTACGTTCAAAAACAACAACACCATCAACAAGTGCATAAAGAGTATGATCTTTTCCCATACCCATATTTTTACCTGGGTGAACTTTTGTTCCACGCTGACGGATAACAATGTTACCAGCAACTACAGATTCACCACCAAATTTCTTAACACCTAATCTACGTCCCGCTGAATCGCGGTTATTCTGTGTACTACCCTGACCTTTTTTGTGTGCCATTATGCTTTCCTTTAATAATTACGCTGCGATTTTAGTAATGCGAACACGTGTATAATCTCTACGGAAACCACGTTTTACCTTACTATCTTTACGACGACGTTTTTTGAAAATAATAACTTTCTTTGCGCGGCCTTCGTTAACTACCTCAGCAGTAACAACAGCACCTTCTACAAATGGAGCACCTATTACAAGTTCGCCGTTATTTACAGCAAGAACTTCTGTGAATTCTACGGTAGCTTCAGCTTCAAGACTCATTTTGTCTAATTCTAAGACATCACCCTCTTGAACTTTATACTGCTTACCGCCATTTTTGAAAATTGCGTACATTTCATTTCCTCTATATATCTTTAAAAAGTTCGCAATTTTACCGAAAATAGATTTAAGTTTTGTTTAAAGACTATTTTTTCTCAATAATTGCAATCGCATCTATCTCTACAAGCGCATTTTTGGGAAGTGTCTGCACGGCAACTGTTGCGCGAGCTGGCTTGTGATCTTTAAAATATTGCGCATAAATTTCATTTACAATAGCAAAATCATCCATACTATCTAAAAATATAGTTGTTTTAACTACGCCAGAAAGCGAACTCCCAGCCTCTTGCAAAACAGCTGATAAATTTTTCATAACTTGATGTGTTTGAATACTAATATCATTTTCACACATCTCGCCCTCTGGAGTTAATGCAATCTGTCCTGATGTATAAACCATACCGTTTACACTAAGTGCTTGAGAATATGGTCCTATCGCTTGTGGTGCTTGAATTGTTTGAACATAGTTCACTATTTTGCCTTCATTTTTTTATATTTTTTTGTTACATCATCTAAAATTGAACTAAAATCTTCACTACTCCAATAACCTGGGATCGCATAAATTTTTTTCTCATCAGGAGTTAAAAAATAGTGCTTTGGTACCATTTTAGCATGAAGCAACTCAGGATACTCATCAAAATCTCTTATCAATTCTACAGCTACATAATCCTTGTTTAGACGATTTACAACCTCTTCATCAGACATAGTTGTCTTTTTCATTTTATGGCACCAATGACAAGTTTCGCTCACTATAAAAATATAAAATATCTTATTTTCTTGTATCGCTTTTGCATGTGCATCCTCATAATTATCTTGCCAATCAATGACATTTGCATTGAGAAATAGTCCTAAACTTATAAGTAAAAGAGAAATTCGTATCATATTTTGTAGCCTACTAAATTATTCAAGATGAGTTTATTCACAAGATTAGACGCTCTAATAGCGTCTATTAGAAATTCGATTAGATTTTATTGGTTTATCTTTAGTCATATATTTTATATAGGATATAAAAATAACAATGAGAATCAGTGAAGCAACAATCTCATAGCCAATTGCCCAAACTACAAAAAAGGCAGTTAAGTCAAAGATTAAAAAATTTTCTAAATCTGCACGAGCAATAAAAAGAAAAAGAAAAACAATACCTGTAATATAAGGAATAGATAAAAAATAGAAGGTGAACATAATACCTTCCCAGCCCTCAGGTGAAATAATGAAATCTTTTACATCCATTTCTTGAGAACCAAAAGAAGCTTTGTTTTTACGACTTTCCTGTGTACGTTTTTTATATTCTTTCATATCTCGTCGAACACGAACAAGATGAAGATCTTGATTATTATCACTATGTTGAAATTCAGGCGTACTCATAAATATCCTCTTCATCTTATTAAATTAGCATAATAATAGCATAAGCTTTCAGTAATCCAAAATAACCTTTTTAAATATATCACAAAGTTTCTGAACTTCTTTTTTTGCAACACATTCGTTTGGTGCATGAATTCTATCATTTTTTACGCCAAATTCAACAACATCAATCCCATAAGGTGCAATAAAGCGTGCATCTGAAGTCCCTCCAGCAGTGGAATGCTTTGGTGTAATATCTGTTACATGCAAGATAGCTCTATCCAATATCTTTACGATCTTCGAATTAACATCTGTCATAAAAGGATAGGCAGATTGATCAAGTTTTAAAGAGTAGTTAAACTCCTTGAAATATTTATGCACAAATTTTTCTATATCTTTTTGACCTGTTTTTGTTGAATTTCGAACATTAAACATCATTTTTAATTTTCCAGGTGTGACATTTGTCACTTCCAAACCTGCACGAATATCTGTAATAACAAATTGACTTGGAGAGAAAAATTCATCTCCCTCATCTAAATTTATGCCTGCCATATATGGTAAGACTTGTGCTACCTTGTGTATAGGATTGATAGCTTTTTCAGGATAAGCAGCGTGACCTTGTTTACCGATTTTTTCGATAACTCCATTGATAGAACCTCGTCGCCCTACTTTCATCGCATCGCCAAAAACCTCTTCACAAGTTGGTTCGGCAACGATAACACTATCAGGAAGCAGATTTTGTTTTTGCAGATACTCCAACACTTTCACTGTGCCATTTTTAGCAGGCCCCTCTTCATCAGAGGTTAATAAAAGTGAAAGAGTCCCATTAAAACCCTTAGTATCTTTTAAAGCTTGTGTAAAAGCAGCTACACCACTTTTCATATCTTGGGCACCACGCCCATATATATAAGCATCTTTTTCTACAGCTTCATAAGGCTCACATTCCCAACCATCACCAGCAGGAACAACATCAACATGCCCAGCAAAACAGAGATGTTCACCTTCAGAAAACTTCTTATAAATAAAAAGATTTTTCACCTCTTCAATATCAAGACGAATTGCCGTATAATCATCAAGGTACTCTTCAATAAAATCTAGTAAGCCTCCATCATCAGGAGTTTCACTCTTGGAAGAGATAAGCTTTTTAAATAAGTCTATCACTTGCATTATTTATCTACTGTATTTTCATAAAAGAAATATGTAGAAAAAGTGCTTACTTCAAAATAGATCTTCTTTTCACCTTTGTCTACAATAAAATTAAAATTTTTATCATCATACCCATAGCCATAACGATACGCTCTCGCCTCTCCATCATCAGTGCCTTTTCCTGTACTCATTTTATCTACTTTAATAAAACGTTTTATAAGTTTCTCACCTGCATAAGCATCTAAAACACCATTCGTTCCTGTCCAATTTTGCATAGTGTGACTAAACTTGTTTTGTGTCTCTTGAGTACAGCCACTCATCAAAACCATCACTAAACCCAAGCCTAAAAATATCTTCTTCATCTTCATCCCTTTATAGTAAAAATTCTTTCTCAAATGTTTCATCTATATCAATAATACCTCGCTCTTTGAGTGAGGCTATCACCGAAGGCGTACAAGCAACATCATCAGGCCAGCGTCTTGTAAAACCATCGAGCTCATTTTTGTTTGTTGCATCTATCATCATACAGTTTTCACCAAAGTATAAGTCTCTGTTTGCATCTATATTGTTTACTACACGCCAAATAAGCATATACTCATTGTCAAGATAGTTATTTTTCTCATCTACAATTACTAAAATTTTAAAATGCTTATACAGAGGCTTCAGTGCCTCAAAAAGCTCTTTTTGTGAGCTCTCTTTATGGACACTTATCACACAGATAGGGTTTTGCGTATGCAGATGGTACTGTTTGAGATCCTTTACATGCGCTGTGAGGGACGAGGAAGTACCCTTGGGGTGTAAGGATATTGTTTGCATCTTCTCAAGCAAGAGTGCATTATCTAAAAGATTTACCTGTAAAGTATCAACACACTCTCCCGTACAGTCAATTCCTAGTTTTCCACCCATTGCAAACCTTGGTGAGCTATGGTCAAGCGCATCAAGAACACCTCGACTAATAAAAAGATCATTAATATCAATACGATTTAAGATATACTCTGTAATCGCCTCATGGTCTGTCAAATCAGGTGCATCTGCATTTACAAAGATAGCATGTTTAACAAAACTCATCTGCCCGACTCCCCAAAAGGCGTGCATTACCTGTTGAGCATGCCCAGGATAGAATGTTTTTATCTTTGCTAAAATAAGATTATGAAACACACCATTTTCAGGCATATAATAATCTATCAAATCAGGCACGGTTGTTTGTAATAATGGTAAAAAGATTCGCTCAGTCGCGTGACCCATATATTTATCTTCTAATGGTGGCTTTCCAACAACTGTTGCACAAAAGAGGGGGTTTTGCTTACATGTAATAGCACTTACTTCCATAAAAGGGTACTCTTCCTCAAGCGTATAATAGCCTGTGTGGTCTCCAAAGGGCCCTTCTATTTTCAGATTATCAACATCTACCAAGCCTTCGATAACATAATCCACATCCCTAGGAATATAGATATCATTAGTGATAGACTTGACTATCTGCGCATTCTCTTTTTTAACAAAACCATAAAGCAAAAGCTCAAACACTCCAATAGGTAGTGGCGCTTGCCCACACCAGATATACATAGGGTCACCACCGATTCCAATAGAAACGGGCATCTTTTTGCCTGCTTTTTTATACTCATGGAAGAAGTGATTGCTATCTTTATGAATCTGCCAATGCATTCCTAAGGTATGATCATCATAGACTTGCAAACGATACATGCCAAGATTGCTCATTTTCCCATCAAGTGACTTTGTATAAACCTGCCCCATTGTTATAAAAGGTCCACCATCTTGTTCCCATGTAGTAAGAATAGGCAAGTCGCTTAGCTTGGCATCTTTGCCTAATCTGATAATCTCTTGGCACTCTCCTCTACCTTTGAGTCGTTTTGGGAAAACTGATTTGAGATGAAAAAGTCTATTGAACAGTGAGAGCTTATCCATAAAACTGCTTGGTGGCTTCATCTTTAAAAGCGCAGAAATCTCCGCACCAATCGCATCACCATCACCAATAAGCAACTCCACCGCTTTAGGTGAGCAAAAAACATTCATCAAAATAGGTTCACTAAATTTTTTCTTATTTTTTCTACCAACTACATTGGTAAAAAGCAGTGCTTTGCTCTGAGGTTTTTTCACCTCTATATAGGCGATATGTGGAATCTCAAGATAGATATCAAGTTCATCATCTATAGTTCGTAAAAGATTATTTTGTTTTAAAAGTGATACTGTTTTATTCATATTTTCAAAGCTTCTTTCATATTTTGATCAAAGTATAGTATAAACTTGCTAAGAAATTTCATTTACTTTTAAGCAGAATATGCCTCGCACTCCCCTCTCTTTCATAAGAAATTAATTTCTCTTTATATTATCAATAAAATCTGTCTCTATTTTCCCATCAACAGAGCTTTGATTTGTGCCTTGGAGTATATTTAAAAGTTTTGCTTCTTGTTCTGATGAAGCTTTTCCCTCGGCAACAGAATCTATAATTTTTTCAGCTAAACGCATTCTTGATTCATTCTCTTTTTGGTAAAAATATTTCTGCAGATTATCATTATAGGCTTGGAGTTTGTTTTCATGATGATGCTTCCATAAAAAGTAAATACCGATAGCAATGATAACAAGTAACACAGCAGCTAAAAGTAGATAATCTCGCTTCATTGCATACTCACGCTCTGCTGCATCTCTTTGTATCTGTAATTTTAACTTCTCCATCGCTTGTGCATTTTCTAGTTTAAGCGTTTTAAGGCGAATATCTTTATCCATTTTTCCTAGTTCAATCTGCTTTTGCAAGTCTATATTTGCCAACTCTTTTTTTGCTTCTAATGCCGCTATATGCTGTTTATATTCTAGTTCAAGGGCTTTTTTTCTCACCTCAGCAGAGTCTGGCTCTTTAGGTATAAAATCATTTATATCACAAGCACTCAAAAAAAATCCAACTATAAAAAAAAGAATAAATTTATACATATCTTTAATCCCAATCATCCATAATATTTTTTTACTTTTCGTAATTATAGACTCTTTTTTCTTTACTTAACTTTCGCACCTAAATCCAAGCATTTTCTGTGTAACATCCTGCAATACACTGATAATAGAGGTTAAATCTTCATTTCTATTTACAATATCCTCAACTTTAGCTATCTCTTCGAGAATAGCAATGAATGTTTGCATAGCTATAGCCAGAGTAGAGAGTTCACACTCTAAATCTTTAAATAATCCTCCAATAGTTTGAGGTTCATTACTAATTCGATTAATATAACTGACAAGGTTGTATGTAAAAAATGAAAGAGTTATTCTTGTTATCAAAGCTTCATATATTCTATTTTCTTCTTCACCAAATCCAAAGTGTTGACGAAGTTCTTTATAGCCTTGTTCAATATCCCATCTACGTTTATAAATCTCAATAATTTCACTATCACTTATCTCAATATCTGTTGATACAATTGGAATTAATTTGTTAGCTGTTTTTATAAAAACAATTCTAATCTTACCAGCTTTTTTATGCTCCATTAAAACTGAAAAATAGGTAAATTTTATCTTGCCATGCACTCCAGATTTAGCTTTTCTAAGGTGTCTAAATTTCTCATAGATTGCATCAAGGGTATTAGTCTTTTCTTTAAAGTTCCAGATACTTTTATTGTTTGCCATTCGTGAGATTACCCGTATGCCTAAATCATTCATCTCTTTTAAAAATATAGGCTTAGAGTACCAACTGTCAACAAGCAAGTAATCAGCATATACTCCGCTTTTAACGGCTCTTTTAACCATATCTATTGCTAATTGATGCTTACCTTTCATAATTTCCGCTCTTCGTTTATAGGCAGTGGTTCTGTGGTCTAACTCTCCAAGCATCCCTTCAATTGTTACTCGTGCGTAATTACCCATATTAATCGCAAAATCCAACATAAAGTTTGAAAGACCATCACTATAATTGAGGGATAAAACATTGATACCTCTTATGAATCTCTTTTCTTTATTTGAGTATAATTTATCACGACTTCCTTCTATCTTCTTACCTGTTTTATCTTCTACGGTATCATCAATTATGAAGACTTTGACACTCTTTGGATCTTGTAGTTTTTGAAGAAATGAAATCAATTTTACCGAAGATAAAGTGAGGAGTTTCCTCCAATTATAACTTTTGTTTTTCAAGAGTCTGTAATAGACATCTTTCTTAAAACTATCATCGCTTTGTTTCATAAAGGTTGCTATCTTTTTATTCATTACAAGCATGTAAACGAAATGTAGCACCACTAAATGTATCGCTACTCCCTCTTTTTTTGTGAAGTTGCTTTTATCTAAAATGTCTTTTATATTTATCAATTGTATAGTTTTATAGATTGGATTACGAAGTTTGTCGTTGAGTATATTTATTAGCTGAGAAGCTATCATTTCAGGCTCTTTTGTTAAGTGAATTTGTACTGAAATTATAGCTTAAAAGCCCTGTTTATAGGCTTTTATGAAGATTTTTTGTCTTTAATCATTTAGAGAGAAATTATAAGTTTTATTATTTGTATAGAGTATAAAGATTATTGTTATAAGCCCTTTAGTTTTGGTGTTTTGAGGCTTTTGATAGAGTGATTTTAGGTGCGAAAGTTAAGGTGTATAAGCAGTATCGTGTCAAAGCAAAAAATATCAGTTTTGATGCGCTCTTGCATGATGGGGTTGTTGTATCAAGCTTACTCAAAACATCACTCGCTACAAATAAAGGGACAGAAGATCTGCTTTTTACCTAAGGTGAAGAGATAGAACTTTTGATAAAACTCAACAAGATGGGATACTATTATCTCGTAGGCTACACCCAGACAGACCATGCGAAACTTGCCTACTTCTTGAGTTAAATGAGGGCGCAGGAGATGAGCGTTTTAAGGGTTTTGTGAATGCTGATGATACAAATCACTGGATAAGTATCGGGACATTTACCGTTGAAGCACCTTTTGGCATAGAGAGTCTGCAACTTATCGCTTCAAATAAGAAGATAAGTAAGCTTCCAAAACACTATTATGATGAAAAGAGTGGGTATTATCTTATAGGCAAAAATCCAAAAGAGGGACTTGCAAAAACTCGTGGGCTTATTCGCAAGAAAAGTAAAAAACAGGAGATAAGTGAGGCAGTGTTGCTCTTTACAACAGCAAAATAATTATCGTACACAACGAACAAACAGAGATGTTCCAGGGCTAAAGCTCTTAATTATCCCCGTAGTAAAATCTATACTCCAATAAGAGTACGCATCACCAGCAAAGATGGTGCTACTCCAATAGTAATCGCTTACACAAACTTGTATGCCATCAACAACAGCAGGGGCTCTTTTTGAAATATCAAGAAGAGTAAAAAGCTCTTCGATTTTTGGAAGACGCCAATCGCTATAACCGTCTAAACTCAGTTGTGCACAATACGCTTTTGCTTCTTGCACATCGTATTCTTGACTTGCCACAATTTCGCTATCTTGCCACATTAGAGAGTCTGCTCTATAGTTTTGTGCACAAAGAGAGATGCTGAGTGCTAGGCTTATACATATATAATTTATCATCTTTGTGCCCCTCTTACGCAACGAACATGCCCATCTGTTGCAAAAGTTGCTGTTTCAGAACTACTATCAAGAAAGTAGATAACCCATGCTTGCGAAGGTGCAATATTTTCGTTGGAGGCTCCAAACATATTGGAGAAAAAACCACTTGTATCGGGAACAACAGTTGAGCTTGTCCAGTAAAAACCACCAGATACATTTTTTATAGGTTTTTTTATGGCACTCTGATAACGTTTATAATCCACGATACTAAAGAGTTCGTATAAACTAGGAAGTCGCCAATCATGGCAGTCTCCTAAGTCAAGATTTTTACAATATTCTTTTGCATCCTCCCATGAGAGAGCAGCCGAGTCACTCCAGTTAATCATAGAAGTTTTTTGGATATTATCTTCCCAAGCAAGCCTTGTTTTAGGATTAGTCCAATAACCTTTATCTTTGTGGGTTGCTACAGCAGTAGATTTTTTTTCTAATTCTAAACGAAGATGAGTATCTTGAAATAGATTAAGTGTATATCTTAATTTTTTATAACCAGAAACTACAATTTTTAATTTATAAATTCCTGGAGATAAGCGCATACCTCTTTCGTATTTTGGTTTAATATTGGTGATGTAGATATGTGAATATTTACAATTTGTATCTATAGAGAGAGTATATTTTTTAGGTTTTTCTTTGATTTTTACGATGCTAGTGGGTGTCGCAAGTTTTTGTGTTAATGGCGGTGCCACAGATGTTTTGAGTGGTTCTGATGGAAAATTAATCTTTGGAAGTGTAAAATAAAACTCTCCCATTCCAATGCCATTGCGTACAAGTGGTAGCTGTTTTTTGCGGCTATCTTTATAGACATTTTGACGAACATTATGAAAAACTTCGCGTAGAGGCATGCCCTCTTTTTTGATATATTTTAAGAAATATTTTGTAAAGAGTCCATATTCACCTTGAGCCATCTTTGGCAACCTTGCTTGGCGCAGTGGCAAAGGCGATAAAAAAACCTTCTGCTTCTGTATTTGCTAAGCCACCACTAGTGCCACCTCGTGATGCCTCACGGTAAGGGTTATTGCGACACGCGTCCATAATGAAGATATTAAGACGGCTTCGTGTCCTCTGCATATCAGCGATAAGGCGACTCATGCTGATAGCCTCATATTTTACATCCATCTCAGTTTCAATAGTACTTCCAACAGTGATAAGAAAATTTTCCCCATTCACCTCAACACCATGCCCTGCGTAATAGACTAGACCAATGCTTGAGTGTTTAAGTGCGCGAATAAAGCGATCTATCGTCTGTACCATAATGCGACGAGAACCGTTTTCTATATAAAAGACTTGAAAATTTCTCTTTTTTAGGGAGTCTCTCACAGCAGAAGCATCGTGGATAGGATTTTTAAGGGTCTGCTCTTTATATGCAGCGTTACCGATAACTAAGGCAACACGACCTTCGTGCTGCATTTTTTTAAGTTGCAAAGCTCTATCTGTATCTGCAAAAAGAGTGAGAGTGAAAAAAAGTATTAAGATAAAAATACGCATTATAAATTATCTCTCTCTTTCATTTAATTTTTAATTATTTTAAGTTTTTGAAAAATAAGCTTTTGAGCTTTTGTATCATTTGTTTGTTGAAGTTGAAATTCTAGCCATTGGATGAGGGCATATTTGTAACCATGAAATGAGGCTGATTGTATGATACTTTCTATGACAGTTTCATTTAGATACTTTTTAGAGAGTGATGCAGCAATCATTTGTGATATTAAAGGTTTTATTTTTTGAAGTGATTGCACTATTTTTTGAGGGCTCTTTTGAAGTTGTGCGCTAGCAAACTCTTGATATTGACTCGGAAGATTTTTGATATTTTCTGTCTTGAGTGTTCCTGATAAAAAAGAGCTATATGCCTCAAGACTTTTTGAATGAATAAAAGGCTTGAGTGCTTCGTATTTAGGGCAAGAATAGGTCTCTAGCATTGCAACACGCAAGGCACAGTAAGAGAGTTCTATACGCGCAAGAGGTATAAAATCAGCACTTTGTGATGCGTATGAACGCGCATTGTCTAGTTCAACACTTGCTAGTTCTAGCTTGCCCTCAAGATAGTAACGCTCGAAGCTTTTATGGTTTGCAACGCTTTGATACTGCCAATTATTAATAGGAGTTTTTGTGCTACAGGCTGTAAATATAAATAGAGAAATGAAGAAGAAAATTTTCATGGGAGTTTAATCTCCTCTTTTGAGGTATCTAAAAGCAAGGTATTGACTTTTTCAAGCAGTTGATGCGTTTTATCAAGATTAAGATGAAGCTCTTTTTTGAGGAGTAGAAGCTCTTTGTCATACGTTCCAAGCGTATTGACAGTTGTATCGAGTGTGTCGAGTTTCTTTTTAATATCTAAGAAGATTAAATCAAGAGTTTTGACACTATCACCTGCTGGAAGAACAACTTTGCTCTGTATTGTTTGCAGTAAAAGCTCGATATTTTGAAATATTTTTTCTGTTTTTTGTAAAGATTGATTGAGTGTGTAGGTGCTATTTTTATCCCCAGTGATAGTAGTAAGAAGTGCCTTGTCTTTATTTAACTTATTACTAAAATGCTCAATATTGGCAAGACTTTTTTCAAGATGTCCATCCTTGGAAGCGAGATTGTCTGTGAGTATATTTATTGAGTGGACAATATGCTGTACTTCACTTAGTATTGGCTGGAGGTTTATGACAATATCATCTCGTATGATAATTTTAAGTTCAGAGCCTTTTTTAAGTTCTTTGTAACCTAAGGATGTCATAGCGGTAATTGTAGGTGAACCGATGAGAGGTTTTTCAAGCATCAATAGTGTATCTTCACAAATCCATTTATGATGGCGTTCTTGTATTCTAAAAGTGATTTTTACCTCACCTTTATCTGTGAGTTCAAGATGAGTGATGGCACCTATCTCAAATCCTGAAAAGTTTATAGGCATACCTACAAAAAAACTGCTGGCATTAGAGGTAGTAAAGAAGAAGTTTATGTGATCGTCAAAAAATCCTTTTTTATCCATAATGATATAAAAGAGTATTGTCGTACTTATAAAAAAAGAGTAATAAATATTCCAACATAGAGTTTTATGCGATGATACGACATGTTAAACCTTTCTCTTTATAATCATTTTTATAGAGTGATAAATCTACCTGCTTTTTTGTTATGACGCAGAGTTTGCGTCATAACCTTAACGCCTTGTTGTAAGGCTAGTTCATCAAGTGCTCTTGAAATTGCAAGTTTTCGTTGCGCGGTTTTTCCATAGTAGTGAGTATGAGCGCTGCCTACTGCTGCGGTTTCATTATCAATATAAGGTGCGTTTATCCAAACTGGTCTTGTATCAACAACAGGCTTAGGTTGAGAACAGGCGCTTATAAGTATTGTGAAGAGTAAAAGTGTAAAATATCTCAATTATTTTCACCTTGAAACTCTTTATCAAGCTCATCGAGAGCCTCGTCTGATCTATGTAGCATAATTGTTTTTTGTAAAGATTTAAGACGCTTAGATTCATAAGCCATGATTCGTTCTTTGTCAATACAGGCTTTTACAAAGGTAATCGCAGCATCGTCCTCGTGTTTTACTTTTTCATACACAAGATAACTATCTACAAAAACATTTAACTCAGGATCATTTTTAAAGCTCTCTACGAGTAATTTTTCTTTTGGATTGTTTATCTTGCTAAAATTTTCATAGGCTACTTTGGTAGTGAGTGTTTTAATGCGTTTATTCATCAGGGTATTGGCATTTTCTTTGGCAATTTCTACGCTCTCTAAGCCACCTTCTTTGTAGGTAAAACTACACATCTCGTCACTTCCCTCTCGATAATACCAATAAGGTGCATCCTCTATATCATACTCAAGCGTCATATATAAACTCTGTTCAAATTAAAAATGAAGCCAATGTTTTTAGTAAGGCTAGTGTAATAACAGTTAGCATAGCATCCTCTTTTTTAGCTTTTATTTGCAGTGAAAAAAATAAAATCATTTGTTTTATAGACCTGTTTATACGAATTAATTCTTTTACTTACACGCTTTAGGTAGTTTCTTGCTTCTTCGTATTTTAAATGATGTAAAAGATGGTTATAAACTTCTTGCGAGGACATTTTATTGATTTTTTTAGAGGCTTTTTTTATATTATTGTTACCAATAAAAGCGTAGGCAATATTGCCAGCTCCTGTGTTGTATCCAGCAATAGTGCAATAAAGCCTACTCGTTGGGTCTTTCACTGATTTGAGGTAGCGATAATAGAGTATATGTAAGTAAGCGCTTCCCATTTCTATATTGTTAGCACTATTGTAAAGGTAATTTGCAGTAGGAATTTTTCTCTTTTTATGTAAAAATACATAGCTATCTATACCCGCTGAGCGTGGTACTATCTGCATAAGTCCATAAGCTGGGATATGTGATTTAGCAAAAGGATTAAAAGAACTTTCCGTGTGCATAATTGCAAAAACTAAGGCGACAGGTAAATCAAATCTTTTTGCATTACGACGTACATTTTTCTCATAGGTTTTTGAGCGTTTAATCATAGTGTCAGAAGGCAACTTTACTGTAAGTGAATAGATTTTTGCATTATGAATTTTAGATTTTTTTACTGTAATTTTTTTTGGTTTTACTTTTTTATTAACATACTGGATAATTTTCTTTTTTGTTGGTGGTTTTTTAAAGAGAATTGGAGTAAGAATAAGCTCATTTTTAAGTGGTGCATCAATGGTTAATTTTTTATTCTTCTTTTCTATTTTGGCTATTTTTTGTTGGAGTTCATCACTTTTTATGGCACTCTTCATATCGTCAACCGCAACTCTTGCAAGTGCTTTTTTCAGTTGTAGCTCTGCCTCTTTTGGAGAAGTTGCTATTGTTTCTAAAACAATGGTATTTGTATCAAATCCTACAGTTGTGCGTGTTTTTTTATCTTTTGTATATTTGACCCAATCTTTTTGTGATGAAAGTTTTGGATTTTTCCAGTAGGTATTGAGCTCTTTTTTGTATTGAATATAAGCTTCATTAATCTCTTTGACATACGCATTAAACTCTGCGTTAAGATTTTTTTTATATATTTTAAAAGAGTCTTGCTCTTTTTGTATGGTAGTGTTATGCTGTTTTTTGAACTCTTCAAAACTTTCAGCATGAAGTAAAAATGAAAAAACCAAGAAAATTAAATATTTTGTTCGCATAGTATTACTCCTTATGGCTTAAGTATATTCCAAGTCATATGAAAAATTCATTAAGATAGCTTTTTAATGAAATATTCGCATACGACATCCTCTTTTTGAAACTCTTTAAATTTAAGCAGCGCCTCTTTGTATCACAGTCGTTTTTACAATTATCTGAATGTTTGAAATTGAGTATTTTTGTTGGTTTTAGCTTGAGCTCTTTAACATAAGTAACAATATCATCTTGACTCTGTTTGAGATAGTTTTCATAAGCTTCATTTTGTTTACGAACATACTCTTCAAACTCACTTAAAACTTTTTCTCTATGAAGCTCATAGTTTGCACGGAGGGCTTCTATCCCAAGTAAGCCTTCATTAAGCGCAATCTTCCCATCTCCACTAGAGTTTACAATAAACTCCGTCCCTTTTATGCCTATGATAGAAAAAGGTGTCTCTATCTTTAAACCTCTTGCCTTGTGGCGTTTTTTTGATTTTATAGTAAATTTCACCTGAAGTTTGTTTTAGCTTAGTAGAGTTAATAAGGCTCAGTTGGGAATTTTCATCTAAAATTATCTTAGATTTATCTGCCAATGTAATAAAAACTTTACTCTTCCTTCAACTTTTATAATATTTGCAAGAGGAGAGTCTTTTAGGCCTACATTTTCTTTTGCATAGTTTGGTGTTACATGTAAGAGTGAAATAATGCTTAATAGTAATAATATAAATTTCATTTCTTACTCCCTTTTGATTAATCTTGAGACATTTAATTGAACAATTATTGTACAGACTTAATGTTTAAGATTTGATATAAATGTTACAATCTGTAATCCAAACACATAGAGGAAAAAGCATGTCTCACCCTTACGCAGGAAAAATCGCCCCAAAAAGTATTTTAGAAAATATTCCACAGTTAATTGCTTCGTATTATACGCAAAAACCTGATGTCTTTGAGAGCACACAACAAGTTGCTTTTGGTACTTCAGGACACCGTGGTTGTGCTACAAAAAGTAGTTTTAATGAAGATCATATTTTTGCAATTACGCAAGCTATGTGCGAGTATCGCCTATCAGCAGGTATTACAGGTACGCTTTTTATAGGCAAAGATACCCATGCCCTCTCGACCCCAGCGCAATTAAGCACACTGCAAGTTTGTGTTGCCAATGGCGTTACATGTAGGATTGCTGCAAATGGTGAATATACTCCAACACCTGTAATCTCTTTTAGTATCTTAGAAGCAAATAAAACGGCAAATAAATTATGTGATGGAGTGGTTATCACGCCATCTCATAACCCACCAAGTGATGGAGGCTTTAAGTATAATCCCCCAAATGGTGGACCTGCCGATACGGATGTTGCTGACTTCATTCAAAAGCGTGCCAACGAGCTTTTAAAAAACAACTTGAGTGAAGTGAAAAAGGTTTCAGTTGCCAAAGCCTTGCAGAGTGATTTAGTCCAAGAGTATGATTTTATCACTCCTTATGTGCTTGCTCTGAAAGAAGTTGTAGATATGGAAGCTATCCAGACCTCAGGACTGAAAATAGGAGTCGATCCTATGGGTGGTTCAGGTATCGCAGTCTATCAAAAAATAAAAGAGATTTATAAACTTGATATGGATATTGTCAACGAATATGCTGATCCAACATTTTCTTTTATGACATGTGATAAAGATGGAAAAATTCGTATGGACTGCTCTTCTTCTTTTGCAATGGCTTCACTGATTGGTCTAAAAGATAAGTACGATATCGCCTTTGGAAATGACCCCGATTTTGATCGTCACGGGATTGTAACCCCTAGCGTTGGACTGATGAACCCAAATCATTACCTCTCAGTAGCTATCTGGTATCTCTATTCACATAGAAAAATGTGGAGCAGCGAGCTAGGTATTGGAAAAACCTTAGTATCAAGTTCGATGATTGATCGTGTTGTGGACTCTATAGGGAAAAAAGTTATAGAAGTTCCTGTAGGCTTTAAATGGTTTGTGGATGGACTTTATAAGAGTGCGCTTGGTTTTGGTGGTGAAGAGAGTGCGGGGGCTTCATTTTTGCGTAAAGATGGCTCAGTCTGGTCAACGGATAAAGATGGTGTGATTTTAAATCTCCTTGCAGCTGAGATTACCGCAAAATTGAAAAAAGACCCAGGGCAGATTTATCAAGAATTTGAGGCAGAGTTTGGCAAGGCGTATTATGAGCGCATAGATGCCCCAGCCTCACCAGAGCAAAAATCTATCTTGAAAAATCTATCTCCTGAAAATATCACCTCGAAAACCTTAGCAGGTGAAGCTATAGAAGGTGTTTTTACAAAAGCGAGTGGCAATGGTGCTAAGATAGGTGGACTGAAAGTAAGCTCTAAAAATGGCTGGTTTGCCGCGCGCCCATCAGGCACAGAGGATATCTATAAAATCTATGCAGAGAGCTTTATTTCGCTAGAACATTTGAGACAAATTCAAGAAGAAGCAAAAGAGATTGTCTTATCAGCGATTTCATAAAGCTTTATATTGATATTCATCATCTCGTATTTATTTATGTAACTTTATTGTAGCTTATCTGTGTGCAAGATGTAACACACTTCTCGTACAATGTAGCAATTTTTTTAAAGGTTGATATATGAGATTAAGCATAGTGAGCGCAGGAGTGCTTTTTAGTACAGCACTATTTTTTTCTGGATGCGGGGAGGATAGCAACCCTTCTGTAAAGATGGATTCGGTTGCATTGGAAAGTACAATTTTACATTTTAATGACCATCACGGACACTTAGATGAGAGTGTTAAAAAGTTAAATTATGGTGGTAGTATAGGAAAAGTATATACACAAATAGGTGGGTTTCCTAGAATAGCACAAAAAGCCAATGAGATCAAAGCTAGCAAAAAAAATGTGCTCTTTATGGGTGCAGGAGACGCTTTTAGCGGTACGCTTTATCATACTCTTTTTCAAGGACAAGCAAGTGTAGATCTGATGAATAGTCTTCAGCTTGATGCTTTTACGCTTGGAAATCATGAGTTTGATGGTGGTGATGAAACACTTAAAAAGTTTATAGATAAGGCAAATTTTCCTATCGTCTCTGGCAATGTTGTCGCAAAAAAAGGAAGCATTCTTGATGGTGCTTGGACTCCTTATATCATAAAGGAGATAGATGGGGCAAAACTTGGTATTATCGGGCTTGAAATAGCTCAAAAAACAGAAGTCTCCTCAAGACCTAGTGATGCTATAGAGTTTTTAGATGAGGTCACAACTGTACAAAAATATGCAGATGAACTCAAAGCAAAAGGGGTAAACAAGATAGTGCTTCTTAGCCACTATGGATACAAAAATGACCTTAATTTAGCCTCGCAAGTCAGTGGAATTGATGTTATTATAGATGGGGATTCGCATACACTTATGGGTGATTTTTCTGCACTATCTTTGACTTCTCAAGTTCCTGTATATCCAAAATCTGTCACTTCAAAAAGTGGTGAGCCTATGTGTATCGCTCAAGCATGGGCACACTCATTGGTACTTGGTGAAGTGGATGTTAGCTTTAGTAAAGATGGAAAATTGACAAAATGTGTGGGTATACCGCATCTACTTATAGGAGACACCTTTAAACAAAAAGATGCCTCTGGAGAAAAAGTAACGCTCAGTGGCGCAAAAAGAAATGAGATAGTTAATATCATAGATGCTCATGACAATCTTAGTATAGTTGCCAAAGATAGTAAGCTTCAAGAAAAGCTATCAGACTATAAAGCACAAGTAGATGCCAAAAAGAATGACCCTATTGGTGTGGCAACAGACTCTCTTAATCATATCCGTATTCCGACACACACTTATGGCGGTGTTGATGGTGCTTCTATGCCTTTAGGGAGTGATATAGCTCCTCTTGTCTCAAAAGCTTTTTATGAAGCAAGTTTAAGAGCTGATGCTTGTATTCAAAATGCTGGTGGTGTGAGAGTAAGTATTCCTGCTGGAAATATTAGCTATGGTGATGCTTATACATTATTACCATTTTCAAATACTCTCTTTGAGATTGATATGACAGGTGCTCAAATTAAACAGGTTTTAGAAGATGCTATCATCAACTATAAAGACAATGGCGGCTCTAGCGGATCTTTCCCTTACGCTTACGGTTTAAAATACGATATAGATGTCTCAAAACCTGCAAATAGTAGAATAAGCAATCTTGAGATGATGAATAGAAAAACAAAACAATTTTCCAATATAGATATGGCAAAAACATATGTCATAGTTACAAACAACTATATTGCTGAAGGTCGAGATGGCTATACGACATTTAAGACGGCTCAAGAGAGTGGTGCTAAAGCAATAGATACCTATCTTGATTATGCAGAGAGCTTTGTAGAATATGTTAAAACGCTTCATAAAAAAGGCGAAGGCATCACAAAACTCCCAGCAAACGAGCACTGTATAAAAAGCTACAAAGAGTAAGAAAAGCCCCTTGCGGGGTTATGCGATTTAAAAAGGAAACAAATTATGAAAAAAAACTCTTGCTTAACACCTGCTTGGAAGAAAAAAATAGATAAACTTGATATAGCTTTTCAGCCAATTATAAACATTAATACTGGGCGTATATATGCTGTAGAAGCACTCTTAAGAGAACATTTAGCCATAGGATACAAATCAATTTTTGATGTTTTTGATGCTGTTTATGAAGAGGATATTTTATACTGTTTCGATTTAGAATTACGCAGAAAAGTTTTTAAAAAATTTACTACGATACAAGAGTATGAACAGATGAAACTTTTTTACAACCTAGACAATAGGCTCTTCAATACAAAGAATTTTTCAACTGGAAATACTTTAGAAATTTTAAATGAATTTAATATAAAAAAAGAAAATCTCTGTTTTGAAATCTCAGAAAGACATGAGCTCGAAAAGCAAAGTGGCATGGATAAGGTTTTGCAACATTATCAAAATGAGAACTATCTTGTAGCTATTGATGATTTTGGCACAGGCTATGCTGGATATAAACTTCTTTTTGACGCTACGCCTGAAGTTATTAAAATTGACAGATACTTCTTGCAAGATATTCAAAAAGATATGAAAAAAAGATTGATGGTAAAAAGTATCACTCATTTAGCCATTCAATTGGGGATACAGGTTGTTGCCGAAGGGATTGAAACAAAAGAGGAGTATCTTACATGTAAGGATATTGGATGCCATTTTGTGCAAGGTTATTTTGTACAAAAACCAACATTGATAACGCATGAGATACTTCAAAACTACTCTGATATTGTAAAAATCATGAAACACTCCAGAAGAGATAAAGACACAGGCAATATCAAAAAATATATAAGTAAAATTGACCCTATCAAAAAAAATAACTCTATGAGAGAGATACTAGCATATTTTAAAAAATATCAAGAAAATGCGATTGTTCCAGTAGTTAATGATGCCAAAGAGCCTATAGGGCTCTTTTTTGAAACTGATATCAAAGAGTATCTCTACTCACCCTATGGAATATCCATACTTTCAAATGAAACAGATATGAAATCTCGTCTTAAGTCTTTTGTACGCTCTTGTCCGTCTATAGATATCAACAGCGATATAGAGACAATTATTGAGCTCTTCTCAAGCAATACAAATGCACAAGGCATTATCGTTACAAAAAATGCGAAATATTACGGTTTTCTCTCAGCCAATAATATTATTAGTATTATGAATGAAGAGAATATTATTATCGCAAGAGACCAAAACCCACTAACAAAGCTTCCTGGCAACAGAGTAGTAGAAAAGTATCTTTCAAAAGTACAAGAGAGTGATAAAACTGCTTATATTCTCTGTTATTTTGATCTTGATAATTTTAAAGCCTTCAATGATGTCTATGGTTTTAGATTAGGAGATAGAGCTATACAACTCTTTGCTGATATCATCAATAAAAATCTCTCTTCAAAATACTTTAAAGGTCACATCGGTGGGGATGATTTTTTTGTAGCAGTAGGACCAGATAAAAAAGAGACAAATTATACAGTTGAACTAAAAAATATTATAACACGCTTTGAAAATAATGCGAGAGAACTTTACAGTGTAGAAGACAGAAACAGAGGTTACATTATCTCCAAAGACAGAGAAGCAAAAGAGAAGCATTTTGCACTTTTGAGTGTTAGTGCTGCTGTTTTATTTGTAAATAGTGCTAATAAATCTCAATATAAACAAGAGATAAATTTAATTTTATCCCAGCTAAAAAAATCTGCAAAAAAAGAGCCACAACATATCTGTCTGAGTTCCCTTCTTTGATTGCGCTCCATCATAAAAGATAGCTCATTTAGACTTATGCTATAATCTAGCAAAAAATTTGGCTCAAAAGGGATATTGTAATATGAATATAAAAGAATTTTTTACTTATGGTGAAAAAGTTGATGGTTATGATGTGAGAGTTGTCAACGAGCGTGAAGCACGCGCTGCCGCAGGAATTTTATTTACTTTTGGAATTTTGAGTCTTAATAATGCAGTAATGCTAGGTCATACAACTGTTACGCGTTTTTTCATCGCCTTTTTTACCTTAGACTTTCTTATTCGTGTGATTAACCCTAGCTATTCGCCAAGTATGATTTTAGGACGGTTTTTTGTACAAAACCAAACTCCAGAGTATGTTGGTGCTACACAAAAAAGGTTTGCTTGGGGGATAGGGTTGCTCCTCGCTTTGCCTATGTTCTACTATCTTGTAATAAACTGGCAACCAAACCCTATGAAAGTCTTTATCTGCGTTGTCTGTCTTGTTTTACTGATTATGGAGTCAGCTTTTTCTATCTGCTTGGGATGTAAGATTTACAATCTCTTAATGCCACAAAAAGCGAGTCACTGTCCAGGTGGTGTCTGTGAAATACGAAAAAAAGAGAAGATACAGACTTTCAATAAGATACAAAAGAGTATTTTCATAGTGACGATTTTTCTTATAGGTTTTGGACTTTATAGCTATCTCTACAAGTTAGAAAATAGAACTTTTTTTGGAAATATGATTGCAGAAAAGATGATGAGTCAAGAAGAGCTTAAGGCAAAAGAGGAGGCAAAATATCAAGAAGCCTTAGAGGAGTTTGAAAATGATGACGATTTTTAGTACTCTGCATAAGCTTCCCTCATTCCCACGCTCCGCGTGGGAATGTATAAGTATTCAAATACCTCAAGTTTGTTTTGATAGGCTAACCTAACAAGTGTTAGATTAAACTTTTCGGTATCTATTTTAAACATCTCTGTTTATACTCAAACTATCTTTATGCTATTTTCTTCATTATCTCACTCCAATTGCAAAATCTGGTACAGAATCGGGAATGATTGTTGTTGGTTTTTTGCTCACAATTTGTCAATTTTTTCACTCTATTTGTTACATACAAATCAAGCTCTTTTATACTAATTTGTCCATCTTTGTCATAATCTGCTTTGTAATTTCCTAGTCCATCTATGAGCGAGTAGGTAAAAGCATCATGTTCCCAATTACTATTTTCTAAACTGTATCCACTCCCCGTTGAAGCTGTCGCAACAATGACTCCTTTTCCACTTTGTGTGATTGATTTTATTGCGCTTACGGCTTAGGAGACTCTGTCTCTTTACTAGTTGGAATACTAGAGTTAGTAGAATTTTTCTTAGGTTTTTGTAGTTTATGCCACTCTTGCGTTAGATTCTTGGTATATTCAATAAGTTCTTCATGTGATAAATCTTTTAATTCTTCTTCAAATTTATTT
>CAMZLS010000004.1 GCA_947311765.1 uncultured Helicobacteraceae bacterium | reverse complement strand
ATTTGATTTAGTGGTCTTGATTTTGGGGTGCATTATACTGTGGTGTTTTATTCATTATCAACACTTTTTGAAAAATTCAGTGGTTCTGGTTTACCAAAATAGTAGCCTTGAGAGAAGTCTATGCCTAGGTCTTTGACAATTTCATATATTTTTTCATTCTCAATAAACTCTGCAACTGTCTGCAAGTTTTGCTCCTTTGCAAAGGTCACGATACTTTTTACAGCAGAGAGTGAGTAAGAACTTGTCTCTATATCACGAATAAGGCAGCCATCTATCTTTAAGATATCTGGCTGATAATCTAAGAGTCGCTCATAATTAGAGTAGCCTGCACCAAAGTCATCTATAGCTATCTTGACTCCATATTTTTTGACCTCTGTAATAAATTTTTTCACAACTTCAAAATCTCTTATCCCCTCATCTTCAAGCAACTCAAAGACAACTCTATGTGCTTCATCTTTGTAACTCCGTAAAAACTCTAAAATCTTTTTTCTCATATTTTTACTCTCTATATCCAAGGCAGAGAGATTGATAGAAATATCAACGGTGCTATTATTTAAAATCGCAAAGGAGTGCTCTAAAACTATCTGCGTTATTTTCAGATACGCACTACTCTTTTTAGCGATATCTAAAAAGAAAAAAGGAGACAATACTTTTTTATCTTCATCAACAAGACGTACCAAAGACTCATATTTCACTATCTCTTGCGTATTATTATCTATTATGGGTTGAAAATAAGAGAGTATTCTCGCATCATAGATGGCATTTTGAATCATAGAGACTTTTTTCATATTTTCTCTGGCTTTTTCATGTTCTCTCTGTGCAAGATTATTTGCTAAAAGCAGATTTTCTTTGCTCTTTTGAAGTTTTTGTATCCCTAGTTTTACTGATTCTAGTATCTTCTTTTTATCATAGGAGTAGGAGATTAAAGTCGAGATATGATACTCAAGTGAACCAACAACAAGCTTCTCATCTTGCATCTGAATCTGATACTTTTTCAAATCATCAATAAACTTTTTTATATTGCCAATATACTGCGTAGCATCTAAAACAAAGGCGTATTCGCCATTTTCAAGCGAGTACACCTTCTCAAAAGTATATAAATTTGAGAATTTACTCTCAAAAAACTTATAGACCTCATCTTGTAAATCAGACATACTCTCTTCATCATAAAAATCTTCTATTATTTCATAATTATCTAGTTTTAGATAGACCAAGAGAGGGTAAGAAGCATTTTTTAGCTCTATTTGAAGCTGATTAAGAGGATTCATTATAGATGTTATATCATTTCTAAGTGAGATATATTCTATTGTATCTCCTGCTGAATCTAGTATTGGCATCACCAAGCTATCTACATAATAACTTTTACCATCTTTAGCTAAATTTCTCACAACTCCTTTCCAAACCTCTTTTTTTTGTATAGTTGTCCACATATCTTGAAATATGCTCTTACTATTATCTGGATGTCTAACAATATTGTGATTTTTTCCTATAAGCTCTTCACGAGAGTAGCCAGAGATAGTACAAAAAGCATCATTCACATAGGTGATAATCCCTTTAAGATTAGCCTTTGAAACGATAGAGCTCAAGTTTGTCGCTCTTTGATAATTTTCTAAGAGATTGAGATTCTCTTTTGCATCAGCAATATATTTATACTTTTTTCCTACCTTTGCAATTACTCTTAAGAGGTGATCTAAATTGATAGGCTTTAAAATATAATCATCAATACCCAACTCTATACCACTCATTAAAAAATCTGCTTCATTATGTGCAGAGAGAACAACAAGAGAGATATCTTTATCTTTTTCTCTTATCTTTTTACAGAGTTCTAAACCATTCATCTTGGGCATATTTATATCTGTAATGACAATATCAAAATCATTCTCTAAAAAAATTTCATACGCCTCTAAACCATTTTCAGCAACAGTTATATCTTTGAAAAAATCTTCTAAAAGCATAGTTGTCATCTTGCGGGCGTCTATATTATCTTCCACAAATAATAATTTTAAATCTTCAGCATACTCTATTGCACTATCATACATATACAAACTCCTTTTAAGAGACCTATTATAACAAAAAAATCTACTCCAAATCTGTAGAATAAATTTTATAAAAATGCTTTTAGTAGAAGATGATGAACTCGCATGTGAACTCGTGTATCAATATTTTCAAGATTGTGGTTTTGATGTTACGCCTGTTTTTTGCGCTACTGACAGTATTGCTAACATCAACAATATAGAATACAACATTGTACTTTTAGATATAAACTTACCTGATTTCACGGGATTTGAAATTCTCAAAAGCATACGAAGTCACATATCTCCGCCTATTATCATGACGAGTGCAAGAACAGAATTTGAACTTCTATCATTACTACTAAAACACGAAAATCATGCAGTGAAACGAGAAGAGCTAATACACTCAATATCAAAAATTAGTTCACCCCGTTCTTTGGATAATCATATAAAAAATATTAGGAAAAAACTAGACGATGACGGAAACAAAGCCATATATCTTAAAACAGAATATGGCGTAGGATATTATTTACATGTAAGCTAATGCTTACATGTAAGAAGAGTTATTTTTACTGACGAGCTTCTTTTAAAGTGTCTGCGATCATAAAGGCTAACTCTAAAGATTGATCAGCATTTAGACGAGGATCACAGTGCGTGTGATAACGGCTTGAGAGGTCATTTTCACTCACTGTAAAAGTTCCTCCAGTACACTCAGTCACATCTTGACCTGTCATCTCTAAGTGAACACCACCAGCAATAGTCCCCTCAGTTTTATGCACTTGAAAGAACTGTTTCATTTCAGACAAAATGCCCTCAACAGGGCGTGATTTAAAGCCATTTGCTGTTTTATAGACATTGCCATGCATAGGATCACAAGACCAGACTACATTGAGTCCAGCTGCTTTGACAGTCTGAACAAGACGAGGCATATCATCAAGAACCTTATCCGCGCCCATACGAACAATAAGATTTAAGCGACCCATCTCATTTTCAGGATTAAGCTTTTCACATACACGCACTAAGTCATCATTGCTCATGCTCGGTCCACATTTGATACCGATAGGGTTATGAATACCGCGCATATACTCTATATGAGCACCATCAATCTGGCGTGTTCTATCGCCTATCCATAACATATGTGCAGAAGTATCATACCAGTCACCAGTGAGTGAATCTTGACGCGTAAAAGCCTCTTCATAATTGAGAAGAAGTGCCTCATGTGAAGTATAAAAATCTGTTTCACGCAAGGTTCGATAAGTCTTAGAAGTTACGCCGCAAGCCTCCATAAAATGCAAAGAGTCTTCAATATTTTGCGCTAAAGTCTCATACTTATCACTCATCTTATTTTGCTTGGCAAACCCGAGATTCCATTTATGGACTTGGTGAAGATCAGCCAAACCTCCCGTTGCAAAGGCACGCACAAGGTTTAAGGTAGCTGATGATTGATTGTAAGCTTTTATAAGACGCTCAGGGTCAGGAGCACGAGCAGCTTCACTAAACTCAACACTATTAATAATGTCGCCACGATAACTTGGCAAGGATACCCCGTCTATAGTTTCAAAGTCACTAGAGCGTGGTTTTGCAAACTGTCCGCCCATGCGTCCAATCTTAACAACAGGGACACCACCTGCAAAGCTCATTATAACAGCCATCTGCAACATTACTTTAAAAGTATCACGGATATTTGTTGCATTGAATTCACTAAAGCTTTCAGCACAGTCGCCACCTTGGAGTAAAAATGCTTTTCCCCTGCCGACATCTCTTAATTGTTTTTTCAGATTTCGCGCTTCACCTGCAAAAACAAGTGGTGGATAGTTTTTCAATTCTTCTTCTATCTTTTTAAGATGTTTTTGATCTTCATAAATTGGTTGTTGTAATATTGGAAAATTTCTCCAACTTTGTGGATTCCAAGTGCTCATGCCATAGCCTCTTTTATTTTTCTATTTTATTCGGTGCGATTTTAGCAATAAGAACCTAAATATGGACTGATAACAAGACTTAATGATAGAGATAATCAAAATTTAAACGATTTTTTAAAATTTATTGCTATAATTCTCAATACTTTAACACTTAAAGAGTGCAACTATGAAAAAAGACCTTGCTTTAACAATAATTACAGAAGTCTATGATGAAATTGCCAACCATATTAACGAAAAAAATGAAGATGTTGATGAAAGTGAAATTATAGATTTCCTTCATGGTATCGCTCAAAAACTTTTTACAAGCTCTTTTCATCTTCCACTTGACCTGCACTCGCAACAGATGAGCTTTGATGATGAATATAAAACCTTAGCATCAGCAGGTCTCAGCTCTTATAAAAACACAAATGATATTATGGAATCTATCCGTCAGACACAGTGTGAAATTATTGAAGAAGCCAATCAAAAACAACTTATTAATGAAGAAAATATTTCTCAGCGTTTTAAAGATATTCAGCATCATATGAGTAGTGAAATAAGTAGAGCAAACGAAACTATTACTGATTTACATAAACAGCTCCATAGCTTAGAGCGAAAAGCTCGCATTGACCCTCTTACAAAAACATTTAATCGTCGTTCAATGGATGAGTATATGAATATCAAATGCAATAAAAACGCACATGCAGATCATTTTCACCTCCTTATTCTTGATATTGATGATTTTAAAAAAATCAATGACACCTTTGGGCATATTGCAGGCGATAAGGTGTTAATTTTTCTTGCTAATATTTTCAAAAAAACACTCCGAGATGGTGATCCTGTATTTCGTTATGGTGGTGAAGAATTTGTTATTATATTAAATCGCACGGACAAAGAGGGTGCACTCTTAGCAGCACGACGTATTTTAGAAATCGTTAGAAATAACAAACTTCTCTTTAAAAACAGACAGATGGCAATCACTCTCAGTATTGGTCTTGCTCACTGCAAAGAAGAGGATACACCTGTCTCAATTATAGAACGTGCTGATAAAGCACTCTATGAAGCAAAACATATGGGTAAAGATCAACTCCAAATAGCAAAGGACTAGAGAGATGGATATTCACTATTTTGACATCGTTGTCGGTGTTATTGTACTACTTTTAGGACTTAAAGGTATTTTAAATGGTTTTTTTAAAGAACTTTTTGGTCTTATTGGAATAATAGGTGGAATTTATATCGCTTCACGCTTTGGGGCTGAAGTTGGTAATAGTATTAGTGATCTTATTTTTCACTTTGATAATCAATCTGCAAAAACATTTGCTGGTTTTCTACTCACCTTGATGGTTTTTTGGATTTTTATGACACTTATAGGCATAACTTTTAAAAAGCTCTCTAGCGCAAGCGGTTTAGGTCCTATAGATAAGCTTTTTGGCTTTATTATTGGAAGTGGCAAGTTTTTTCTCATTGCATCGGTAATCTTTTTTGCTATTAACAATATCAAAACATTACAGAGCAATCTTGCGCCACTAATGGAAAAAAGCATTCTTTATCCTATTCTTATTGAAACAGGAGATATAATTATGCATATTGATCCCACTGAACTTTCATCAGATGTCAAAACTTCCATAAACGAGGGTGTTGAAAAAATACAAGATGCTAGCAATAAAAAGATAAGCCAAAAAGCTAAAGAGATGATAGAAGATGTAAAAAAGAACATCCAAACAGAAGATAAATAGGAGATTTTATATGAATTCTCAAACTGATTTTACACAGCGTACTGTTGAATATGAAATATTATTAGCTCGCTTTAAAGAATTGCTAAAAAAGAATACTTACAAATACACTATACAAAGAGAGGTGATTTTAGAAACTCTTTATAAAAGCGATGAACATCTTACACCTGAGGCGCTGCATCAGCTTATTAAAGAGAAGTTTCCTGAACTAAAAACAGGCATTGCAACTATCTATCGTACACTCTCTTTACTAGAAGATTCAGATATGGTGACCTCACTCTCCTTTGGCTCTCAAGGAAAGAAGTATGAGCTTGGTGCAAAAGAGCATCATGACCATATGATTTGTACGAAATGCGGTACTATTACAGAGTTTGTTGATGAGGCTATAGAAGAGCGACAACACCGTATTGCTGAAGAATTCGGCTTTGAGATGCAAGATCACTCTATGCAGATTTATGGTATCTGTAAAAACTGCAAAAAATTAAGATTTATTTATGACTAAAAAGGAAAACTAATTAATGTTTGAAAACCCCTATATACAACAACGTATTGAAAAAACACATCGCTTAAAAGAGGCTGGCTTCAATCCTTATTCCAACGAGAGTAGGCGTGATACAACTATAGCAAAATATCTTAATGTAAATGATGATATTATATCACTTCAAGAGAAACGTGATGAAAATCGTATCTATACTGTTGTAGGACGTATTAAGTTTTTTCGTCTTATGGGAAAAGCTAGCTTTTTAAAAATCGAAGATGAGAGTGGCATATTGCAGATTTATGTTGCACGAGACAATCTCGCTGAAGGTTTTTACAACACTGTATTCAAAAAATATATAGAAGTTGGTGATATTATCGAAGTAACAGGCTATCCCTTTGTAACCAACAAAGGCGAACTCTCCTTACATGTAAGCCATTTGCATATTCTTACCAAAGCCATCTCCCCGCTACCTGAAAAGTTTCATGGAGTTACAGATAAAGAGATTCGATACCGTCAACGTTATTTAGACTTGATTATGAATGCTGATGTGCGTAAGACATTTAAAACTCGTAGTAAAATCATCTCTTTGACACGCCGCTTCTTTGAAGATAAAGGCTTTTTAGAGGTGGAAACACCTATGATGCACCCTATTGCTGGCGGTGCAAATGCAAAACCTTTCACCACTCATCATAATGCTCTAGGAATTGATCGATTTTTACGTATTGCACCTGAACTTTATCTCAAGCGTCTTATCGTTGGTGGCTTTGAAGCAGTTTTTGAAATCAACCGTAACTTTAGAAACGAGGGCATGGATGCGACACATAATCCTGAATTTACCTCTATCGAATTTTATTGGGCTTACAAGACCTACAAAGACCTTATAGAGCTTACTAAAGAGTATTTTTCTTATCTTTTTGAACACTTAGACCTCCCTTCAAAGCTTCCTTATGGGGACATGGAAGTTGATTTTACTGACTTTAGAGAGATTGGTTTAGTAACTTCTTTACATGTAATAGGAGGAGTTCCTGAAAATATAGTCAATGACAAAGAGGCTATCTTGGCATTTTTAAGAGAAAACTCTCTTGAAGCAAATGATAAAATGAGCTTAGGGCAACTCCAAGGTGAGCTTTTTGATGAGTTTGTTGAAGAAAAACTTATCAATCCAACATTTATCACAGAGTATCCTGTAGAGATTTCACCACTTGCAAGAAGAAGCGATACAAATTCAGAGGTCACAGAGCGTTTTGAGCTCTTTATAGCGGGACGCGAGATAGCCAATGCTTTTAGTGAGCTTAATGACCCAATCGATCAGCTCTCGCGCTTTGAAGGGCAGCTCGAAGCCAAAGAGAGTGGTGATGATGAAGCCCATGAGATGGATGAAGACTTTGTAACGGCATTAAGCTACGCAATGGCTCCAACAGCAGGGCAAGGCATAGGCATGGATAGACTTGTAATGCTCCTAACCAATGAGCACTCTATTCGAGATGTATTGCTCTTTCCAGCAATGAAACCACTAAACAATGAGATTAAAACAGAAACAAAGGAATAAAATGAGTTTTTTAAAAGAGTACGATAACGAAATATTTGAGTTATGTGAAAAAGAGTTAGAGCGTCAATCAGATCATTTAGAGATGATTGCCTCAGAAAACTTTACACTCCCTGCTGTTATGGAAGCGATGGGTTCAGTTTTTACAAACAAGTATGCCGAAGGGTATCCAAGCAAACGCTACTATGGTGGTTGTGAGTACGCTGATGGTGTTGAGCAGTTGGCAATTGATAGAGCCTGTGAACTTTTTGGATGTAATTTTGCCAATGTCCAACCACACTCAGGAAGTCAAGCCAACGGGGCTGTTTATGCAGCACTTATAAAAGCTGGTGATAAGATTTTAGGAATGGACTTAAGCCACGGTGGACACTTAACACACGGTTCTAAGCCTAGTTTTTCAGGAAAAAACTATCACTCATTTACTTATGGTGTTGAGCTTGATGGTCGTATTAACTATGAGCGTGTTTTAGATATCGCTAAAATTACTCAGCCGAAGATTATCGTTTGCGGTGCTTCTGCCTATGCGAGAGAGATTGACTTTAAAAAATTCCGAGAAATTGCTGATGAAGTGGGTGCTATTTTATTCGCCGATATCGCCCATATTGCTGGTTTAGTCTGTGCAGGCGAGCACCCTAGCCCATTTCCTTATGCAGATGTCGCAACAACAACAACGCATAAAACACTCGCTGGACCTCGTGGTGGTATGATTATGTGTAATGATGAAGCTATCGCTAAAAAAATCAACTCTGCAATCTTCCCAGGTCTACAAGGGGGGCCTCTTATGCATGTTATCGCTGCAAAAGCAGTTGGTTTCAAATACAACCTCTCTGATGAGTGGAAAGTCTATGCTGCTCAAGTAAAAGCAAACGCTTCTGTCTTAGCAGATGTACTTATCAAACGGGGTTATGATGTTGTGAGTGGTGGAACAGATAATCACCTCGTTCTTGTCTCATTTTTAAACAAAGATTTTAGTGGAAAAGATGCCGACGCTGCCCTTGGTTGTGCAGGTATCACTGTCAATAAAAATACGGTTCCAGGTGAAACACGCTCTCCTTTTGTGACTTCAGGAATTCGTATCGGTTCACCTGCTTTGACATCACGAGGCATGAAAGAGAGAGAGTTTGATATTATTGCCAATAAAATTGCTGATGTTTTAGACGATATTAATAATGAAGATCTGCAAGCAAGTATCAAAGAGGAGCTCAAAGCCTTAGCTCAAAATTTTATTATTTATACACAATCAACATACTAAGGAATTAGATTATGGCTGTTAGTTCAATGGATTTAAAACTCATAAAAATGATCACCGATCACTACTGGCAAAAAAATAACAGTGTCACGGATAAGATTAGCTACAAAGGGCGTACTTTTTACAATAAGTATGAAAAAATCAATAAAACAATGACTCAGTCTGTTATCAATCAACATCTCAAAGGTGAGATTACTATTGCTCACTCTTTAATCAACTCACGCGATAAAGTAGAAAACATAGTTATCGACTATAATGGTAGAGACCCTGAGCGTTTTTACCATAAGGCACAGCTTTTGCTTAGAGAAGAGGGATATCTCAACTTTACTGCCTTTAAAACAAAGACAGAGGGACATTTACATGTATATATTCACAAAGGGCATACCACCTTGCAAGAGGCCTATCAGTTAGGTAAAATGCTCTCCATGAAGCTTGCGGCAAAACAACCTAAGCAGTGGAGAGTTTTCCCAACGCAAGACTTGCCACTTGAGTACAATATATTAAATGTGCCTTATGAGGTCTATGCTAAAGAGCGTGGCTCATCATTTGCCAAACATATGTGAAACCCGTAAAGAAAAAGCCAACTGCTTGGCTTTTTTAGGGTTGGAACCAGAGGTGATGTGCGAAGCACCACCGACGGAGACCTTTTAAACTTAAACAAATAAAGGAATACTGATGGAAGAAAAAAACGAACTTAATGATATTATCTTAAATAAGTCTGCGCAGAACGGAAACAATAAAAAACTCCTACTCGCAGTAGCAACACTCACCATTATTCTCATTATTGTTGTTGTTATTATGAATTCTCTTAAGTCCGAGAACACAAATAACCTTCCTCAAGCAGCTTTACTTCCTGAACCTATCACCCAAAACAATTCCCTGCGTGATGATCCTCTTTTTGAACCTGTTGAAGTGATAGAAGAAGAGAGTGCAGAAGAAAATAGATTAAACAAAATTGCTCAAAAACTCAAAGCGCAAAGTATGCAAAAAGAGCAAGATAATTTCGTTATCGAAGAAGAAGAAGTTGTTGTAGTTGAAAAACCAGCAGTAGTTGTAAAAAAAGCAAAGCCTGCTAGAGTCAAACCAGCAGTAGTTGTAAAAGCAGAACCTACGCCTGTAGTCCATGCTAAAAAAGCTCCAACTGTTGGAGAATATTATGTTCAAGTAGGTTCTTTTTCAAAACTCAAACCATCCGATGCTCTTTTGAAAAAAATACGCACACAAGGATATAAATATACCTATCACAAAGTCACTATCAAAGGAAGAGCTATCAAAAAAGTTCTCATTGGTCCTTTTGCAACAAAAAAGGAGTCTCAAAAAGCGCGCACACAAATTAAACGCACTATTGAGCCTACTGCTTTTATCTTTAAGATGAAATAGATGGTATTTTCAACACAATTTACCCTTGATCAGTTTGCACCGATTGCGGTCTATCAAAAATTAAAGTCACTCTATAAAGATGAAGTAACTTTTCTTTTTGAGAGTGCGAGTAACTCTGGTGGTAATTATAGTATAGTTATCATTGGGGCAAGAGAGCGTCTGACTTATAAAGATGATAGCACCTATTATACTGATAAAAATGCTAAACAATCGCTCATAAAAGAGTCCCCTTTTGAATTTTTAAAAAGCTACTATGCCAAGCTTGATCAAGAAGCCTACTTAAAATGCTCAAAAGAGCTAGGCGTTGGCTATATTGATGGATTTATAGGTTTTATAGGCTATGACATGGTAAAAGTTTTTGAACCTGTCTTAAAACCTTATATGCAAACGCTAGAAGATGAGATGCATACACCCGATATGGATCTCATCTTACCAAAAAATGTCCTTATCTACTCACATAAAGATCATAAAGTCACTCTCTTAAGTGCTATCAATACAAGTCAGTTTGACATTATTGAAAATGCTCTCAAATCGGACTACTCCTATACGCCTCTTGTGCCTATGGTTGGAGATGACAAGGGAAGTTTTGCTTTTTCCAAAGAGAAGTTTTTTGATATGGTTGACAAGTCTAAGGAGATGATTTTAAGCGGTGATGTTTTTCAGATTTTGATGACAAATCGTTTTACTCGAAATATAAAAGTCGATCCTTTTAGTTTCTACCGCATCTTACGCACAAAAAACCCTTCGCCTTACATGTATTTGATGGAGTATGAAGATTTTAGTATCGTGGGAAGCTCTCCTGAGGTTATGGTACGACTTCAAGAGGGCGAGCTTCTCTTGCGTCCGATAGCAGGCACGCGAAAACGTGGTACAACAAAAGAGCGTGACCGTGAACTTGAAGAGGAGCTTCTCGCTGATCCTAAAGAGTGCGCTGAACATCTTATGCTTATAGATTTAGGGCGTAATGATGTCAGTCGTGTTGCAAAAACAGGCAGTGTAAAAGTCTTAGATATGATGCACATAGAAAAATACTCCCATGTGATGCATATCGTCACAGATGTTGTCGCAGAGATTGCAGATGATAAAGATATGTTTGACCTCTTTGCAGCCACCTTTACCGCTGGAACGATGACTGGTGCGCCTAAGATTCGTGCGATGGAGCTTATCTCAGAATTTGAAGGGCTTAAGCGTGGCTTTTATAGTGGCTCTATCGGTTACTTTGGCTTTGATGGCAATATGGACACGGCTATCACCATCCGCACCTCTTTAGTCACTCCCGAAAAAGTGATACTCCAAGCAGGTGCAGGCATTGTCGCCGACTCACTCCATGAACTTGAATACCTTGAGGTTCACAATAAACTCGGCGCACTTATGAGTTCACTCGATGACTTAAATCCCTCATGAAAATCTTCGCAATTTTTGGTGACCCCGTGTCACACTCACGCTCCCCCCTGATGCACAATAGCGTCTTTCAAGCCTTGCATGTAAATGCCTCTTACATCAGAGTCCATCTCACAGATGGCACAAAACTCAAAGAGACTTTTTTTAGTCTTAGTCTTAGTGGTGCAAATGTTACTGTCCCACACAAAGAGGCAGCCTTTCGAGCCTGTGATGAAGTACGAGGCTTTGCAAAAAAGATAGGCGTAGTCAATACTCTAATCAATGAAAATGGTCGCCTTATAGGCTATAACACCGATGCAGATGGTTTTATGTTTGCTATAAGAGATTTCTTACATGTAAAGACTATCTTGCTTATCGGCGCAGGTGGCACAGCAAAAGCTTTGGCAAATAAGTTTATAGATGAAGGCTTACATGTAACAGTTTTAAATCGCTCTAAAGGAAGACTCTCTTATTTTGAAGACTTAGGGCTTACATGTAAGACTTACGAAGATATAGAGACGAAAGAGTATGATCTCATTGTAAACACTACATCAGCAGGCCTAAAAGATGACTCCTACCCTGCTCCACTAGAGATACTAAAACCTCTTTTACAAAAGACAAAATATAGTGCTGATGTTATCTATGGAAAAACTACCCCATTCTTAAAGCTCTCAAAAGAATTAGGGCTTACATGTAAAGATGGCGCTGATATGCTCTTAGGGCAAGGCGTTTTGGCAAATGAGCTTTTCACAGAACATACTCTTGATAAAAACGATATTGAAAAAGTGATGCAAGAGAGCTTTTTGTATTAATTGTGTAACTATTTTAGTATAGAATGTGCTTCTAACTTTAAAAAAAAGGAGATTTTATGCGAAGAAAAGTTAACAATCATAGACGAAGACGCGCCACAAAAGCTATCAATGCAGACTAAAGACAACTCTCTTTGCAAGACTGCATTGTCTCAAAAGGAACAATTCCCCCACATCCTCCCCAGATAAATTCCTTACATATAAGACTTTTTGTGTCAAAATAATATCTTGGAATATACGCTCTACATCTTCCTGCTTCACCTTTTTGCAGACATTTTGGGTTGATTTTTTTCTCTTTTACAGGTGAACTTGCTACACAACCACTTAAAAATAGTACAAATATCAATAATAATTTTTTCATATCACACTTTCACACAAAATTATACTTTCACCCTGTCTTCTAACGCTCTACTGAGTGATAAGATATCAATATTTTCTAAACTGACCCCAGTAGGCACACCTTGGGCAATTCGAGAAAAACGCACATCTGCATCTTGGAGTTTATCTTCGATAAAGAGTATCACCGCGTCATTAGCGATAGAGGGTGTCATCGCAAAAACAACTTCCTCCACTTCTGTACTTACACGATTGCGTAGATGTGAAATATCTAATGAATCAAGCGCTTCTAGGACAAAATAGTGCCCATCAAAAAGTCCATTTTCTTCAAACATCAAGATATCTTTTGCACTCTCTACTATACATAATATCTTCTCATTTCGCCTCTCGTCGGAGCAGATATAGCAGAGCTCATCTTCGCTCATTCCTCCACACTGTACACATTTTTTGATACTTCCTAGTGCACTTTCTATAGCGTGAGCAATTTTGACTGCGCTAAAACTATCATGCATTAACATGTGATAAGCAAGACGCGTGGCTGATTTTTTCCCTATTGTTGGGAGTGTTTCAAGGGCTTCAACAAGAGAATTAAACTTTTCTAATGATTTCATGTTGAAATTTTACCCGTATAATTCTTTGGCAAATATTTCTATTCTTCGACAACACTCACTTTTCCACCACAACTTACATAACATTCTCTGTATTGCGTTTCACAATGTCTGTAATTTGGATTTATAAAACAACTAGATTTTTTACATTTCATCTTCTGCGAAGCACATTTTTTCTTTTTACATGATTTACGATTATCAGCATATTTCAAACAAGCTACATAATCTGCTTCAGACTCAGACTCACATGCTGAATTTTCTGCTTTGTACTCATTTTTACAATCTTTATAATCAAGATTTGCCTGCTTTTGACACTCTTTTTTCTCTTGTGATTTCTCTTTTCTTTCTGTATTTTTACACTCTTTTTTCTCTTTATAACATACTTTGATACACTGCTTGCCTTTAACTGAAGCTGGGGATTTATAGGAGTATGTTTTACTAGAACATCCTGCAAAAGCCAAAGCAATGAAAAGTACAAATACCGTTATTTTAAAATAGACCATATTATCATTCCTTTAATATTAAAATTTTAAACCTATAGAACTTAATCCACAAATAACTTAAAGAAAAATAAATAATTCTTATACAAATTTAAAAAGTTTTTTTTGGTAACCATGTATAAAGTTTTAACTCCTCTTGTAAACTCCCAGCCTTTTCAAGTGCCTCCTCTCCAAAACCCAAAAACAGGTCAGCACGAACACTTCCTTTAATAGCACCACCCGTATCTTCCGCAAAAACCATCTGCTTATAAGAGTCGCTTTCTACACTTAGAAGCGAACCTAAAGGGATGAAGCTAGAATCAACCGCAATAGATTGCATTGGTGTCAGTTCGATACCTAAAGCCCCTGTTGCACCCTGTGAACGCTCCTTAAAAAAGACAAATGAGCGGTTTACATGTAAGACATCATCAAGTGAATCTGGATGCTTTTGGAGATAGTTTCTAATGCTTTGCAGTGAGATATCTTCTTTTGCTATTGCCTTTTTTTCAATTAAGACTTTGCCTATAGAAGTATAAGCATGTCCGTTTTGATCAGCGTAGCCTACAAAAATAGCTTCACCACTATCAAGCTCCACTCTTCCAGAACCTTGCACCTCAAGAAAAAAACGCCCTACTCTATCATCTACATAACAGATAGCAGAAAAGTTATTCTCTTCTGTATTGATAGTTTTTCTATCATCAAAAGGCACAATAATTTCATCTACTAACTTTCCACGAAGACGCATTGTTTTTAGTTTTTCATAAGCATCACCGAGGCTTACATGTAAGAGATTTGAGGGTGGTTTATAAAGAGGATATTTGTAGCTTTGCGATTGTGTTCGAGAGCCGTGCAAAAGAGGTTCAAAATATCCTGTAAGCAAGCCAGATTCATCTTTTTTATTATTAAGAATTTCATAGCGCTTAAAGTTCTCTAAAAAGAATTTTTTCGCACTGCTTACATGGAAGGATTTTTCACAAACATCTGCATAGATTTTTTGAACACGTTTGTATTGGCAATTACTCTTAAAATGTTCAAAAATTTGAGTAAATTTATCGGTATCTATTGTATTGGTTTCATTTATGGGGCTTAGTATCAACTGTGTTTGAGGCATATTTTTAAAAGTGATAATCTCATGTTTAGAACAAGCACCAAAAAGTATCACTATAATTATAAGAGATATTTTTTTATCATCCCAGTACCCCACCACCCATAGATTGAGGGTCTCTGAAAGAGTACAAAGCAAGAAGTGCAAGGCAGATTATCGTAGGAGTACTTATTGTACTTCAAGATAATCTAACGCAGCAATTCCTGCTTTGTACTTTTTCCCTTCGGGTGGTTAAAAAATAGCCATCTCTTGCCCTTAAACACTTCGAAGTAGAATAACTACGACTTCAGTGTTTAAAAACAAGATATGGCTATTTTTTAAATCACAGAGACCCTCAATCTATGAGTGATGGGGTACTAGCATT
>CAMZLS010000003.1 GCA_947311765.1 uncultured Helicobacteraceae bacterium | reverse complement strand
GATATGCTGATATTGATATAGATTCCAAAAATCCGCGAACGCAAAATCGTCCCAATGTTGATGGACGTTTGGGTAAAAATAGTATCTTGTTTTTTACTCTTGCTAATGCCATGGGCTTTATAGTTGTTGCATATTTTGTGAACTCTTTGGCATTTTGGATGAGTTTTCCTATTCTTTTTGTTTTGGGGAGTTACTCCTATTTTAAACGCTTTAGCGAATTGGCTCATTTGGTTTTAGGCATCTCCTTAGGTTTAGCACCTATCGCTGGTGTTGTTGCTGTGGAAGCAACTATCCCTATGTGGTCAGTTTTGCTAGGTATCGGGGTAATGTTTTGGGTTGCAGGATTTGATCTGCTCTACTCTTTGCAGGATATAGATTTTGATAAAAAGAGTGGGCTCTTTTCCATCCCTTCGCGCTATGGTGCGGAGGCAACACTTTTTATCGCTGCCCTTTTTCATGTTATCGCTGTACTATTTTGGATATTTTTTACTTGGGATGCACATTTAGGAGTTGTGTCTTGGTCGGCTGTTGCGTTTGCAGGATCTATGCTCTGGTATGAACACAAATTGGTTCGTAAAGATTTCACAAAAATAGACCGTGCTTTTTTTACTATCAATGGTTATTTGGGGATTATATTTTTAATTTTAATCATAGTAGATAGGAGTATAGCATGAGCATACGATTAATAGCTGCACCTATCGCCATCTCATTTGATGTGGCAAGCAAGAATAAAGAGCAGTATGAGCGAGAATATCATCAGTTAAGCGAGTCTGACGATGATCCTATCAGTCGGTGGCTTAAGATGGCTAAGGCGAGAGGAGAGACGGCTGAGAGTGATCCTGTGATGCTAAAGCTGATGATAGAACTACATCGTAAAATAGATAATCTTGAACAACTTATAAAAAATGAGAAACCCATACGCCTAGAGCTTACTACACACGAGATGATAGAGAGCGTTGGATTTGAAAACTTTAAATTAAAACATGCAAGTTTTGAAGCTGGACAAGTCTATTATGGTCGCATTGAAATGCCTGTCTATCCTAAACGTGACGTAGGTATATTTTTTAGAGCTGAGGATGCTAGTTTGGCAAAGATTATAAAGATGCATGATCGTGACATAAAAGATTGGGGTGCCTATCTTACAGCTAGAGAGCGAGTGATGATCCGAGAGATGAAAGGAGCGCTATGAGTATCAATGAATATATGATTTTAGCAATTGGTGGAATTGTTTTATTATTGATTTATTATATTGTAAGTCGTGAAGCGTATCAAGCAAAACAGATTAGAGCAATAGCAAGTGCAGTTGAGAACTTAAATCATCAAGTTTTTGCCTTAGAACAAGAGATAAAAAAGCAACACCTAGAAGTAGAAGAGAAAAGTTCAGATTCCATGACCTTGGCAGATTTAAGATATGAACTTGAGGTTGGCATAAGCGAATATACAAAACCATTAAGCATTCAACTCGCTCAAATACAAGACGAACATAACATAACAAAAGAACAACTTCAACAGCGTATTGTCTATCTTGAAGAAAATATGCGCAACCTTTCTCTACCAGCTTCTGTTACAGGAATGGATGATGAACGTATAATTGCACTTTTTAAACAAGGAGTAGCCATAGATACCATCTCTAAAGAGCTACGTCTTTCCAAACCCGAAGTAGAATTTGTTCTAAAAATCAATCAATTAAAATAATTGGTATTACTTTTATAATTGTATAAGTTTAAAACGGTATAATTTCAGCCTCTTAATTGAGATGGTGTGCGCTCGTAGCTCAGCTGGATAGAGTACTGGTTTGCGGTACCAGCGGTCACACGTTCGAATCGTGTCGGGCGCACCATATTTAAACTCCCTAATTACCGTACTTTCAAGCACTTTCTTTAAAACTAGAAAAATCATTATTTTTACTACTGTCACCCAAAGTGTCACCCAAACTATTTTCAGACTCATAGATATTTAAAGAGCGACGAATCTTCTTTGACTTACCTTTTATCCATTTTGCGTAGTGTTCATTGAGCATTTTTAGTGACCCGTGACCTAAAATATCTGCAATTCCTTGGTATGTTATCTCATTATCTAAACGAAAACTTAACTCTATCATTCTAACAGCAAAGGTATGGCGAGTGTCAAGCGAACTCTAAAACTAGGCAGATAAACTTCAAGAAATGTTTCATTTTGAAACTTAAAAACACCTCGTTTTTCTACGAATTTTTATCAGAATTTTCTGTAATTTTCTCCTTATCCCAATCATACCCATATATAACATCTTTTTCCGTAATGAGAGATGTCTCTACAACTTGTTCTAGAAGTCTTCTAAAAACTAATTCTCTATGTTTTGATAATCTTCGGTTAAATCGAAAAGTAAATTCTTCTAAATATGACTGCAAATGATATGTTGCGGATTCTCCTTGATGAGTGCCAAGAATCCAACGTTTAGGGTGTATAGCACCAAGCCACTCTATCCTATAAGTTCCTTTAAAGGGAATATACTCTATACTTCTTTTATGAATGTAATCAGTAAAAGAACCCTCGTAAAATTTTATGAGCAGCACCCACAATCCAAATCAGCTTTGGAAGTTTGGCATAGTGATGCAAGAAAATCAGTTTGGAGTTCTCCTGCTGATATAAAAAAGATTTACTCATCTGCCTCTTTTTTAACAGATAACAGAGTAGTCTTTAATATCAAAGGAAATGACTATCGCTTGATTGTCCATATTGACTATTTGCGAAAGATTATTAGAGTAAAGTTTATCGGTACATATGCTGAGTATGACAAAATAAATGCAAAGGAGATATAAGATGTTACTCAAGCCACTAAAAAATGAAAAAGATTATGATGTAGCACTAGAGAGAGTTGATACCCTTATGGAGTTAAACCCAGAACTAGGAACTAATGAGAGTGATGAGTTAGAAGTGTTAGTAATGCTTATTGGGAAGTATGAAGAGCAGGAATGGGCTATATCTGAACCAGATCCTATTGAAGCCATAAAGGTAAGAATGGAACAGATGCACCTTAAACAAAAAGATCTAGTTCCCTATATTGGTAATAAAAGTAAAGTCTCTGAACTTCTAAATAAGAAGATAGGCCTATCTCTTACTATGATTAGGAATATTGCAGTTGGATTGCATCTTCCTCTTGAGAGTTTGATTTGTTTAGATGAATCAGAAAATATGCAAGTTGAAAGTAAGAAATATGCAAGTTGAACTTAAAGAGAATGTCTATTGTCAGACGAACTCCATTTGATGCAGTGCAAAGTTGGTTTCAAACGAAGCCTGAAATATTTAAGATTTTACCAAATGTGTTTCAAGATTTTGTTTTTGAAATGGTACAACGTGGTGAAACTTGACATTTATTTAATTACTGGAGAGGTGTGAGGAAAGTGAGTTAGAATCACTTATCTTCAACTCCTTTAAATATAATTCTTCTTGCAACAGCGTTTAGAAGCGTTTCTCCTCTAAGAACAAATTTTCTTACTTCATCAAATTCGTATATATTTTTTTCATTATTGCTATATTTTTCATAATTTTCATCGCCAAAGTCTTCAGCACTCAAAAGCATATCACTCCTTTGAGCTTCCATAAAGGTGCCAAACGCAACTACTCCATACCCCAACGGTGTTAATCCGTCTCTAATATACCATGCATCCTCAGCGTCTATATAGCACGAACACTCAGGGACATAAACAAAGATGGCAAGCTCACTATCTTTGTATTTTTGTTTATCAATCCATCGAATCATACAACTGACATCATTAAAAAAATAGGTTCTTCCACTTGGAATTACTACTTGCGCAGAGTATCTTAAGTTTTTTACCATCATTTTGCAATCACTGCAATAGAGAAATTTATCCTTCTTTATCTCTTGCAAGGGAAGTGGCTCTTTTTTTATATTTCCATCAATATAGTATATATATTCTGTACTTTTTTGATTTTGCGTGTATAGATAAGAGAAAAATAAAACTAAAACAATATATGGTAAAAACTTTTTCACAGAAAGACCCCATTTCTTATATAAAAAGAACAAACAAAATAGCTACAAGCTAACACAAAAAGTGTCAAAAAAATTGTATTATATTTCAAAAGTGATTTTTTATCTACATCTATTAAAGAGTAAACAATATAAGGAGAAATGCCACAATATACACCTATAAAAAGAGTGGACCATATCAAATAGCCAATGTAATGATAATCTTTTTGCAACATACAAAAAGGACATTTATGATTTGGCTGTTCATAAATATATGTTCCAAAATAATATGTTACGCAATAATAAGCGATAAAAAGAAATAACACATTCAACATAAAACTCATACTACTTTTTTTGAAATAATTCGATAATATAATCGAAATAAAAATCAAATAAAATATCTTTACAATATCAATAACTTCTAAGCCAAATGGAAGATTTTCTACGACAAATATTACGCTACAGCAAAATACAGGAGTTTCAAGAGAAATATTAGAAAAATATAATATTTCCAAAATAAACTCAATACTTAGCAAGATAAAAATAACTACAAATAGATAATATTTCTTTCTCAAATATGTAAATTTTTTACTCATAAGGTCTAATTTATTTACTATCATCCATGCTCCAAGTAGAAAAAGAATGAAAATCTTATAAACAAGAAGAATATTTCCATATATATTTACTCCAATAACTCCTGTAGCACACATAGCACCTGGGACTAGTGGCGAAAGATCATCAAGTGATTTTATAAAAAGAATAAAAAGAATAATTTTTACACTAATTGTAAATATAATAATTGTATTAACTAGATAGTTACGTTTTTCTAATCCATATTGGAAAGTGGTAGAGGCTTCAAAATCCCAATATCTCAAAATTTTCAAAACCACAAACATACTAACACTCATAAGAAGCAATAAAACAACTTCTACAAAAAGAAATACAACAAGACTATCAAGTAAAAAAATACTCACGCTAAAATCTCTCCATCGGATATATTGACATAATTATCTACAAAGGAGAGATCGTTAAAGAGTGTGTCGTGGGTTGCAACAACAACACATTTTTTCATGTTTTTAAACTTCTCTAAGACTTCAATAAATTTAAGAGAGTTAGCTTTGTCTAAATTTGCAGTTGGCTCATCTGCCAATATAATCGAGGGGTTATTTACTAAAGCTCTAGCAATTGCGCATCTTTGCTTCTCTCCTCCACTTAAATCTGCAACATTTTGTTCTGCTTTGTGCATAATATTTGCAAGATTTAACGCATGATGGACTTTTTCTTCTATCTCTTGTGTAGAATATGGGTGCAACACCAATGGAATTTTTACATTTTCAAATAGACTTAATCCTTCGATAAGATTAAACGATTGAAAAATAAACCCAATATCTCTATTTCTAAACTCCGAAGCAAAAAAATCTGGAAGCTTAGAAATATTTTCTCCATCTATTAAAATTTTTCCACGGCTTGGCTTACTAAAAGCAGCCATCAAAGACAAAAGTGTACTTTTACCGCTGCCACTAACTCCTCTTAGTATCATAAGCTCATTAGAGGCAACTTTTAAATTAATATCTTTCAGTGCAGTAAATTCACTCTCTTTATCTTCATTATATATTTTATACAAATTTTCTATAACTATTTTATCCATTATTTCATTGCCTCACTAACATCTTCAATAGCCAATCTCCATGAAGGAATCAATATAGCGGCTAAATACGGAACAACCGTAAAGACAAATACCAAAAATAGCATTTTTATATCTACCACAGGAGTAAATACAATATCTTCAACACCTGAGCCTAAAAATATATTTCTTAAAAGAGGAGCATCTAATACAAACACATACAAATAAGATAAAAATATAGCTGCAAAATAGGCAGCAAATGCAACGATACTATTTTGTATAAATTTGACCAATATTATATCTCTAATAGAAAATCCCATACTTCTTAATATTGCAATCTCTTTTCTTCTGCTACCATAAATAGCAGAAATTTGATTTTTCAATAAAATAAAAAAAGAGACAAGACTAACAATATAGAGGATCATAAAAATCCCACCCTTATAGTAGTACAAATGTTCATAATCAGATTTAAGTTCATAATCAGGTATAGCGATCAAATTCGGATATAATCTTGCAATCTTCAGTGCAATATTTTCTATCTCATCTTTGTTTGGAACGATAACATTCAAAAAGGAGTATTCATCTTCATCCATCTCTAAAATTTCTCTAGCATTGTCACTATTTACAAATATAGTGTTATTTGTCAATATGGTTGATTCTAAAATTTTGTCTATATTTAAAGTAATTGCTTTATCTTTCACTAAGAAGTTGAACTCTTTTTCATACTTAAAGCTTTTTAACTCTCTGGCGACATCATCAGAAATTATCATACTCGTATCGTTGAGATCATTATCTGCAACAATATGAAAAACTCTTCTATCTTGTGTAAAATTATAATAACCATCCACCATACCAATCACATCTTCTACACCGTTTATCTGTAAAATATCATCCATCTCTTCATCTGTAGCAGATGTATATCTTCCACTTTTGCTATTTTTTACGATGACTTCTCCACCATTTTGCACAGATAAGAGTAGATCTCTCTTGACAGAGTTAGAAACAAAAAGCACAGAGGTAATAATAAAAACAATAAATGTAAATATAAAAAAACTAAATATATAATCTTTTTTCTCTTTTATAAGCAATCTAACACTGAAATCTACAAAATTTTTATTTAGATCTGAGCGTAGCTGCTTATACTGTTTATTTGCAATTTTTAAAGATGCATAAAGAGTTTTTCTTAATAAAAAATAAATTTTATATACTAGCTTCATAAGCATTTTTGTTAAAATTTTTATACCAATATCTTCATTTTTCATAAACAAACTCTTTATAGTTTTTCGATTTAAAAGAAAAAGAGGGGCAGACATATATTAAGCTTGATGAAACCTCTTTTAAAGCAGCATCTCTTTCATCATAGTCAAAGTTCAGGCTCCAACAAAGCATAAATATAACAACAGCGGTGATAAAAAAACCAAGCGAATAAATGCTTGCCACTACAACTCCTCTAAATCCTTCATAACATCTTTATCTTCAACAATTTGTAAAAATGCAAAAATCTTTATTCCAAAATGATCTTTTTTAAATGCATTGGCATCTAATTCAGATCTAAAAGGAATCAATTCATTCCCCATGGGTCCATATACATTTGAACCCATAACATAGTAGGCATATTTTGCTTTTATTTTTTTCGAACTAAAATAGTCAGTTACATAAATATCTTCAATGTTTATCTTCTCTTTCTTAGAGATATAGTATTTAAACATATCTTTCACTCCATCAAAATAGAGTTTTTTACCATCTTCTTCAATCAAAGCTGCCCATTTTGGATACTTATAAACAAACATACCACAAACAGGGCATTTGGCATTTTTTGGAACAGAAATTGACCCATTTTTCTGAACTTTTTTTCCTTTTTTTTCAATATCCCAAAGATAGATCGCTATCGCTTGAAGTGGTTTATCTTTTTTGACCTTACACACCTCTTTTGCTTTAAATTTTAACTCAGCAATAGAATTGAACTTTACTACATCTATAGAAGGGCACTTTTTCTTATAAAGTTTTTCGCCTACCTTATAGATTTTTTTTTCTTTTTTTATCTGTATCATCTTTAGATCTTTTTGAAAATCCTCTCCTGCAATAGCATAAGCTTCACTAAAGTTTACATTTTTTCCGCCATTTTTTTTACGAAACTTCTCAGCATCTTTGAGATTTTTAAAAGCATACTTACTGTTTCTAGTCATTGTACCTTTTATATCGCTTCCAGCCACATAGTATGCATTATTAGCATCTATAAATTTTAAGCTTGTTACATCTACTACTTTTACATCTTTTGGAGGATTGCCTTTTGTTGCTTCATATAAACAATGTAAAGAGCAGTATTGATGATTGTTATGGATATGACTTGTTTTGTAAAACTTCACAAGATTCATACCACAACTTTGGCAATAATACTTTGCATTGCCACTTTGAACAAACATCCCATTTTCGGGACTGTTGATACTTTGAAACATCTTTGCATTAAGAGCGCTTAAAGACAAGAAAACAATTAGCAAATACCTCAAATAATTCATGACTTATCTCCTTTTAAAAGTTTACTATTTTCACATCCCGTCTTCAATCCAAGCTTACAGGATTTATCAAACAACTCTTGTGCCTTTTTTAAATCTTTTTTTACACCTTTATTATTTACATACAGTATCGCAAGGTTGTTACAAGCTCTTGCATAACTACCATCACAAGCTCTTTTATAATGCTCAGATGCTTTTTTATCACTTTTTTTAATACCCAGGCCATGTTCATATAAATATCCCAAGTTACTGCAAGCCATAGCTAAACCTCCGCCACAGCTTTTTTTATAGAGTGTATAAGCTTGTTTATAACTTTTAGGAACACCCTCTCCGTGTTGATATTTATACGCTAGATTGCTACATCCTACATTGTCAAAGCTGTTACAAGATTTTTTAAAATAACTGACTGCTTTTTTTTGATCTTTTTTTATATCAATACCATTTGCATAAATCATGCCAAGATTATTACATGCAGAGCCATCATTGGATTCACAAGCTTTTTGATATAGTTTGATAGCATTTTGAATATCTTTTTTCGCTATAGCCCCTGCTTGATAAATCATCGCAAGGTTATAGCAAGCAGAACTAAAGTTTCCATCACAAGCTTTTTTATAATATTTTATAGACTTTTCAGGATCTTTTTTTATCCCTTTACTGCCCATATATAGTACACCTAAATTATAACAAGCTGATGATTTTCCATCATCGCATGCTTTTTGATATATAGAAGCAACTTTTTTATGCTCTCCCTTTTTATGAGCAGCTACACTCTCTTTAATATAGCCAGCCTCGGCCACAACAGCAAATAAAACAACCATGTAAAATAATATTTTTTTCATTTTTTTCTCCTAAAATCCTGATTCTATCAACATGTATGCTTCCATACATGAAGCATTATCGCCTTTATCACAATTTTTTGTGAAAATCTCCTTCGCCTTTCTATAACTCTGCTTGACTCCTCTGCCAGTTGAATACATAGCTGCAAGCTTATAGCAAGCCATCATATCACCATTATCACATCTTTTTTGATATGATTTTGCCTCTTTTTGCAATGATTCTGCTTCTAATTCTGATAACTCTTTTATATATATATCAACTAGCCTAAAGCAAGCTTGAGTGTCTTTTTGATCACACCCTTTTTTATAGAATTTCTTAGCATTGAAAAAATCTTTTTGAGTATATTCAAAATAGTTTGCCAACTTATAGCATCCTATAACAGTGCCATTATCGCAAGCAGTTTGATATGCATCTTGCATCTTCTGCTCATTCTGTTTTGATGTGAGTGTATATTGGTATAATTTACCCAAAGAGTAACAAGCCATAGAGAAATCTTTACTACACGATTTTGTATAATAAGCTGCTGCTTTTTTAAAATCTTTTTTCACTTTTTTAATTCCGCCAAAGTCATAACAAGCACCTACCTTATAGCAAGCTTTTTTGTCGTCTAGACTACAAGCTTTATCATAAAACTGGAAAGACTTAGTGCTATTTCTATCTGTTTTTAATCCATTTTCATATATAAATGCTACTTTTGCGCAAGCTTTTGAAACATTATTGTCGCAAAGTGTTTCATATAAAACTCTTGCTTCTTTAAAATTTTTCTTTTTATAAGCCTCGTTTGCTTTTTCAAGCATACTATTTGCACTCAAAAGTGACATTAAAACACTAATCGCTATCAATATTTTCATGATAAGTTTCCTTTATTTTTATTAATAATTTCTTCTATATTTGGCACATCTCTTTTTCTATACGCCAAGAGTGCCACCATGACAATAATAAATATCATATAATATACAAAGCTTGGTATAGTAGGGCTTGTCCCTGGTGCTGCATATGAGTGCATACCTGTTAAATAGTAATTTACTCCGAAATATGTCATTAAAATAGAGAAAAAAGCAAACACGGATGCAACAGACAATGTATATATATTGTTCAACTTAGGAATCAATCTAAGATGCACTACAACTGTGTATAAGATAATCGAAACCAATGCCCATGTCTCTTTAGGGTCCCATCCCCAATATCTACCCCAGCTTTCATTTGCCCAAATACCTCCATAAAAGTTTCCTACACTCAGCATTGCAAGACCAATAATCAAACTAATTTCATTAATTGCAGTAATATAGCGTATCTGTTCATTAATCCCCTCTTTATTCTTATTATTTTTAAATATCATCAAGAGCAGACTAACAAAACCAAGCATAAAACTTAGCCCAAGAAAACCATAACTGGCAGTAATAACAGAGACATGAATACTAAGCCAATAAGATTTCAAAACTGGTACAAGATTAGTAATCTGTGGGTTAATAAAACTAAGATGCGCCACAAGCATAATAACCCCCGCAAGCAACGAGGAGGTAGCAAGAGCTAATATAGATTTTCTAAAAACAACTAATCCTGCCAAAATCGTGGACCATGCAATATAAACTAAAGATTCATACGAATCACTCCACGGTTCATGCCCTGAAACATACCATCTCATACCCAAGGTAACAGTATGTGTAATAAATGCAAGAAAAAATAGTGATAAGATAAGCATTTCCCATGTTTTACTTCTCCTATTTGTAAAAATAGAGACAAGCGCTGTAGTGAATGCTACTATTCCTAAAATGAAATAAAAAACAAATAACTTCTTAAAAAGATTTAGCTTATTGTATAAAACTTCCATCTCTACCTTTTTTTGAGATGGCATAATTTCACTACTTCTTTCATGTTGCATTTTTTTAATTTTTGATAAATATTGATTTGCATTGTCCCAACTGTTCGTAACAAGCGCTTCATCAACAGAATCTAAATAATTATATAACAAATCTTTCGTCTTCTCGTCAATCATAGGGTTCTCAACAGCACTGTTTAAATCAACCCACTTGTGGTTAGAACTCTCTGGCATCGGAATAAATTTAAAAAAGACTCCCTTGTAAGTCAGATAAGCAACATTAAGCCTCTCGTCAAGCTTAATAAGGTTTCTCTCAAAAGTTCCCCTTTTGGAATCTGGTGTTTGATTTGCCTTATCAACAACTTTTGCTAGACGATAATATCCATCTTCTCCGAAAAGCTCCTTAAATGATAAGTAATTTTTATCAGAAGATATTTTGAGATATTTTTTAATATTAGGGTCTTTGATCTTTATCATCTCAATATTTCGCCAAGCTTTTGGATTAACAAGCATTCCTAAAATTATCTGTTCTGGCTCAAGACCTGCAAATTTTCCTTTGCCTGTTATTTTATGAACAATATCTACCGCTTCTGTATTTAAAGGCTTAATCCTCCCCCCAAAACCTTGTGTTAGCAACTTTCCAAAGGCATCTGCATGTCCTGCAGAATTAATTTTAAATTTTTTCAAATATGCATTTGAATCGAACTCCATCGCATGTACTTGTGTAGATGTAGCAAATACAAATAGAACAAAGAAAATTGCTAAATTGCTGTTTTTTAAAAAACTTCTCAGCATAGCAAACCTACTATCTTTACTAAAAAAACTGATAATCAAACCGATTGTTAAGAGAAAATAACCAAAATATGTCGGCAATTTACCAGGATCTTTATTTACTTCTAAAATAGTTCCTCCTTCATCTTTATCATAAGAGGATTGAAAAAACTTATACTCCCCATAAACTAATGGATGATTCATATATATATTTTCCTCTTTTGTGATATTGTTTTCTTCATCAATCAAGACAACTTCGCTTGAGTATGAAGAAGGACTTTGAGAACCTGGATATCTTTGTAGATTAAAATCAATTAACCTTATAGAAAAAGGCAATTCTTTAAGTTTCGCCCCCCATGTCATCAAGAAAGTCTTATCTTTGAGTGTAATTTCAGCAGGAGGCTCCACCCATCCCCTTCCCCCATCAATATTGACTAATTCTTCATCACCTTTATAACTTACTCTCGCTATTAATCTATCTCTGCCATTACTATATTTAGGCAAATATTTATCATAAGAGACGATAAGACTAGAATCATTAAAATCAAACTTGTATCTAAAATCATTATCCCCTATTTGTGTTAAAGAGAGTTTTTTACCAACAATAGTATCATCTAATTGAACCTGTAAATATGCCTTTGTAGTAAGCATTTGATTTTCACTCATACCCTCTCTTATATGTATTACACCCTCTTCACCATAGTATCTAGTGATTCCAGCCGCAATTAATATAAGAACAAATGCTATATGAAACAAAAAAAGGCCAAGCTTTTTGTACATAGCGGTTTTAATAATAATACCTATCATTAAAATAGATAAAAGCACCATAACCATTTCAAACCACCAAGCCTCATAGACTACTTTCCACGCGGTTGGAGTATCATAAATACTCTCTAAAAATGTAGCTACACCCGATGCAATACCAAACACTAACAGCAAAGCAACTACATATGGTGTAGAAAATATTTTTTTAAACATAAAACTCCCTTGAATAACTTTTAAAAAACACTATAATATCTTATAATAACAAAGAGATAGTAACTTTTAAAAATCCTCTGGAATTAAATCCCAGAGATACTTAAGCGCCGAATGTTTGACCAGCGTAAAGAAGGAAGAGTCTTAAACATAAAACACCTACAATACTAGATGCTCCAGAGATAAAAAATGCCCAATTTGAGTGTGCGACTTTAGATCCAAATAAAAAATTAAGCGCTAAAGGTATTCCAAACCCAATACCAACAACACCAACCCAAAATAAATATGCCCATCCTGTTGCATAAACATCAAATGCCTGCATAGCTATTTTTTGATACTCATTTCCAATAAGCAGTGAGACAATCAACATCGCTACCAACAGTATTTCAATGAACATAACAGGCCACTCAAGTCTATGAAGAAGGCTCATGTCCAAAGAGTGATGGTCTTTTTCAAAAAATAAATAAGAGACCAATCTAGTAGCCGCACCACCTGCCGCAAGCCCTGAAACCATAAAGAGTATAGGCAAAACTGCTGTATTTAACAGAGGAAAACGAACAAGCACTGATATAAGAAATCCTGTATATACACAAATAACTATTGCAAAGAAAATCGTAGTAAACTCAATAGTTGGTCTAGCTTTTTTTAATATTTTTGTAATTTCCACTACTAATGTTGTCAACTTGGAGATTTTGATTTTATTTTCTAAAATACTTTTAATCTCTTCTTCAAATGCCATTATAAACACTACAAGTGTCAAAGGAATATATATAGAAATAGCAGCAACACCTATAGACATTACAGAAGTAAAATTATAATTAATCAAAATCTTCCAAAAATAGAGTGGTCTATGTAAATCTGCAACCAAAAAAACCATACCAAAAGCTACTGTCGTGAAACCTATAAGAGACGCTGACTTCAAAAGAGCTGTATTCTCTTTATTTACTGAATAGTGTCTTCTAACCAATGCAATAACCAACGCACCCCCTGATGCACCTGCTAATACCAGGTAAACACCAATCATCCATCCCCAAATCACATGCCCATGTGAAAAACCCTCAGTCATATCAATAACCATTTGCATTTTAGACTCCTTGTCTTACTGCGGGAATATACCTAAGGCTAGGCTTAGTTCCCATTTCAGGTTTTTGTCTTACAGAATCTTTTATTTCCAAAATTCTTGATATTATTGTCTTTTTGTCGTTTAAGTCGCCAAAGACTAATGCATCGTATTTGCAAGCCTCCACGCAACCAGGAACTTCCCCACCTTTTTCAAGCCTTGATTTTAAGCAAAAGTCACAATTTTCTGCCATGTTTGTCTCTTCGTTGATAAATCTTACATCATAGGGACAAGCTACTAGACAATACGCACATCCAATACAATCATCACCATTCATAGTAACAATATCTGTAATAGAATCTCTATGACATGCAGCAGTTGGACATACATTCACGCATGGAGCATCTTCACATTGCTGACAAGAGACACGCACAAACCTTCTTTCTTTTACATTCAACGGATCCGTTCTATCTTGAATAAACATTCTGTTTTGAGCAGCAGGCACAAGATTAACACTGTGACAAGCATCCTCACACTCCGCACATCCAACACATTTTGTTTGATCATAGATCATAGAAAAATGTTTTTTAAGCTTTTGCTCTGTTTGCGTTTTTTCAGATAAGGCGTACCCTCCTGTTCCAAGAGCTAAAGAGCCTATTCCAATTCCTTTTAGAAAATTTCTTCTACTTTTGACACTCATGTGCAACCTCCTTTATTTGGTTTTCTTAATGTATCTTCGTTTTTTTTGTAGAATTATTATCTTTAATGTCTGCCTTTTGGTGCATCATCTTTTTAAACTCTCCAGGTGCTAAAACTTTCTTTAGTTCTATCTCAAATATAATTACAGAGTTTGGTGGAACTTCTGCCACACCCTCTTCTTTATATGCTAGTTCTGAAGGGAAAGTAAATCTATATTTATCACCTTCTTGCATCATAAGAAGTCCCTCTTGTAAGCCTTCTATAATATTAATCATAGAAAGATGTGCTGGCATTTTTCGTTTATATGTACTATCAAAAACAGTACCATCAATCAAACTAGCTTCATAATCAACAACAACAATACTAGATGCTTCTGGCTTTTTTCCTTTAGCTTTCGCTTTTTTTATTACTTCATATTCAAGACCGCTTTTGCTTACTTTAACACCTTTTTTTAATCTATTTTGCGCCAGATATTTTTTACCTTTATCGAGATTTTCCTTTTTCATTTTTGCAATTTTTTCACTCTGCAATCTATTTAAAGTTTCTACTCTATTGTTTAAAAAGGTAATTATCTCATCATCACTTAATTTAGATTTGTTTTTAAAAGAATCACTAAAACCTTTTAAAACTTCTTTTATATCTGTCTCTAAACCCAATTTTTTCTGTCTAACTATCTGATTAACTATATGCTGACCTGTTGTAAAACCTATACTATAAGATTCTTTTTTTATATCAGTTTTTACAATTTTTGTTGCACTAGCAAAACTATTTAATGACGCAAATAAAATAAAAAAAGAAGTCACAATAACCTTTTTTTCAAAACTTTTCATAACAATCCTTTTGTTGAATATATGGGTCGCACATACTTGTGCAACCCGTAAAAATAAGGCTATATTTAACCTAGTCCTGTGCTTTTTGAAGAATATTTTGCGCCATCTCTACATAAGATTCTGCTGCTTTCATTCTTCTTTGCGTGTACTTAAATCCATGTATACCCCATGAACCATCTTCTTTAATTAAGTCAAGAGTTTTTTGCGCTTTTTCTATAAGCTCATTGACTCTGGCTCTGTCTTCTACATCAAGTTTAGTCAAATCAAGCAATTCATAAATGCCTTTAATTGAGACATTGACTTTTTTATACATTGATTTGATTGGCTTTTGCCATCCCATAACCTCTTCATATACTCTCTCTTGATTTTCAAAATGAAGAGTCTTTTTCAAGGTTGATTGAACCGCACTATGGCAACCTTTATTCTCCTCTAAATCTTTATCTGCCCAAGATGTTTTACCACAAGCCCACATAAGATCGATAAAGTTGTGACCTTTTTTATCTTTTGCAATATACCAATTTTTGTACTTTTTAGGTATTTGTTGAACTCTTGGAGCTCCTGGAGGAGGATTAAGAGTCTTTTTCTTTGGATCAACCAAAATCTTCCAGATATGTGATCTTCTTTGTGTATCATATCCTGCATGGTCTTGATACTGTGCTGCATACCAGTTTTCACAACTCATAATATATGGCATATGACAAGCTTGACAACTTACTTTTGAGTGTGTATCTTTAGTATTTTTAGCAATATATGCCTGTGATTTGTGACAAGATGCACAATCTTTTCTGATAGCAGGTTTGGTATAGAATGCACTCAGGTAATCACCAGTATCTTGATATACACCACCTTTTTTAATGTGATTGACATTATTTTTCTTCTCATCATAGTGTGCATAACCTGTTACATCATGTGGATCATGACAAGTTGTACATCTCATACCTGCTTCATAGTGTGCCGTAAAGTATGATTGAGAACCTTCAGTACCACATCCAGGACCTGCTGATTTAAACTTAGATGTAAGACCAAGTTCTGCTGATCTTCTTCTGAGTTCTGGATTTTTAGATTTTCTGAATTTTTCAGCCAAAAATGGTCTGAAACTAAATCTCTGGTGACATCTCTCACAGTTACTGATCAAGAGTCCGTCTCCACCCTGTAAGTGACCACCTGCTCCGTGACACTCCTCACATGTAATACCTTTAGATACTGTATGTTTATGAAGAACTTTTGGTTTACCAAGTGCAGCATAAAATTCATCTTTATTTTTAAAATCAAACTTGAATGGATGACATACTTGACAATAAGAAGAAGATGTCTGAATAGTCATAGATTTTTTGTATCTAGCTGCATAAGAGGCAAGACCTCTGACATAACCAGTGTTGTCACCATACTCTTCTAGTGTTACAGGAAACTGAGGGACATATTTTCTGATTTTTTTAGCCACTTCCGGTGTTAAATCATTTGCCCATGTTCTTTGATACTGATTAGAACCAGCTACAACTTTACCTTTTCCATCTTCAAGTGTTCCACCTACGATGTGATAAGTTCCTCTTAAAAGAAACCTGTCAAAATATCCAAGTTTTGTTCTGATGTGCCCAATTGTACAATAGATACTCTCTGGATTGATACCTTTTGGAAGAATTCCTGCAGTATCTTTACCAAATACAGATGACATCAGGTCATTGCTAAATTCAGGATGTTCTCCTGGAAATCTTACAGTACTTGAGTGTCTTGAACTGCTCCATTTTTCATATTGGACAGCATGACACTCACCACACTTTTTAGGTCCTATAAACTTATTTGGGAAAACAAGCGGATCAGTTGAAGGAAGACGGTACATTGTTGATGTCAGGCCCTTTCTTTTACTGTATTTTTGGAATTTATTTCCATTTCCAACATGAACCCACTCTTCACCTCTATCCGTAACTTTTAACTTACCAACAACATTACCTTTAGGAAGGTATGTTTTAAAAATCGGGTGATTTTTAAAAATCCAGTCATATCTCTCTTTCTCAGTAACAACATAATCCTGTAAAGAGTAGACACCTCGCTCTTTCATAGTACCTTCTGGATGAGCAACAATCTCTTGCATATCCTCGCTAACTTCTATTTTCTTGTTATGACTATTTGTCTTTTCAGACGCAAGTAACCCAGTAACAGAAAACAGACTAAACAGCAGTGCCACATAGACACCCATTTTCCACTTTTGCATATGGTCTCCTTTTTTACTAAAATAAAATACTGCCAACACTCTCATAGTGCACACTAATAACCTTATTTTGCAAACTAAGTGTATCGAATAAAAAAGGGAAAATAGGGTGATAAAGGGGGATTTTGTAAAAAATTTACAGTACTCATATTACCTTATCTCTTTTTTTCTTAAAATGGTATATTTTCTAATTTACTAAAAAAGAGAAAAAGCGTCTTAAGTTATTATTGCTTAGTTTTAATTATGATCACAAGTGCCATTTCCAGCACTTTTTTCAAGTTTATTTTCTAAAAATAAATTCAAACTATCCTCAACTGTTAGACTTATTTGGTCAAAATAAACATCAAGTCCAGCCTCAGCAAATCCAAGTGCGGGACGACCACCAATGCCACCAACTATGAGAGCATCAGGATTTAAATTCATGATATTTGTAACTGCGTTTGAGCACGCTCCACTATTATGTCCTCCGTTTTCAATACCCTCTACATTTAATATTTTTCCATCCTCTAGAGTCACAACTGTATAGTATTTTGCTTTTCCAAAGTGCGCACCTCTTTTACTAAGATAACCTTCGTTTTCGTTTGTAGGAAATACTAATCTCATTTTTTGTCCTTTAAATTATAATTATAATTTATTATTTCTTAATCTTTTAATAGGGCTCTATCAAAAATATAGCTCTACAATCTATTTTATGATTAATCCAAATCTATCAATTCCTTGCCGAGAAGTTTCCCGAACCAAGTCCATACCAATATAAAACTCTTTCATCAAAACTAAAAAGATATACTTTCCAAAAGTAGTCAATTTATAATTTTTATCAGTTATTTTAAATAATTTAAGTAAAAATAATTCGAAAAAGAGTTTTTGTTTTGCTTCTTTTCCATACTTTTTTAGAAGTTTTTCTATAGAAAAGTCAAGACCAAACATATCAACCATTAAGCGGTAGTTTAATATCTCTTTTTGAGAGTATATCTTATGCCTTTGTGTTGATAACAATCCACTCTCTACCTTTTTTTTGTACTCATCTAAAGCAAATGTATTGATATAGAGAGTATCTTTAATAAATCCAAATGCACCAGAACCAAGCCCTAAATATTCAATATGATCTACCACATATTCATCTATTAAGCTTATTCCCTGCTTCGAAAAAGCCCAACAGCTATTTTGAACATATCCATCACTTAGTTCCTCTAAAATCACTTGATATAACTCAAACTCTTTTGTATTTGCAATCTTTCCCATGTTTTTTTCTATATCACTTTTTACTGATGGTGAATACATCAGAGGATACATAGAGATTTGAGGAGGCGACAACTCTTTTAATTTTCTGATATCATCAAGTATGTCTTCTTTTGTTTGATCAGGAAAATTAAATATAAGATCACAATTTACAATTTTGAAATTTTTTATCAATTTTTTGATATTTTCAATCTGTTCATTTGCAGTTCCAAATTTTTCACACCGCTTTGTCTGTTTTAGTCTTTCATCATCAAGTGACTGAATACCCACAGACAATCTATCAACCCTATCTTTTAAAAGTTCGATAAGTTCATCACTAATATCTGGATCTGCTTCACATGACAGTTCTTTGATATCAAACAACTCTCGCACAAGGTCAATTGTCTTTGCTAGTTCATCTGGCAATATTGTTGGAGTTCCTCCTCCAATATAAACTGAAGCAAAATCAAAACCTTTTTCTTTAGCAAGTCTTATCTCTTTTCTAAGCATTTTAAAATATTCTCTAGCCTTTTGCTCATTAAAACTATATTTATGAAAAGAGCAATATGGACAAAAGACCTTACAAAAGGGAATATGTAGATACAGAAGATATTTTTTTCCATCTTCTGGTTGAGGATATACTACACCATCATGATAGGGTAGATTTAAATTTTTATCTATTTTATATTTCGCATATTTTTCAACAATTTTTACAATTTGTTCTTTCATTCACAACCTTCATATTTTTAATATCACTAGAGAGAGAAAAGAGTGATTGTTAAATTTTCAATTAGGAGGCTGAAGTTAGTATAGCAACGGAAACCTCTTTTCCCCCACTAGTAATATCCACAGGCTAGTATAATTAGCCTGTAAAATTATCATTAGTGCTTTTTATGCCACTTCAAGCCTGAAAAAATAGCGTCCATAGAGCCTTGCTTACCAAAGACCGCATTAAAAATTGCCATATAAATATGTATTGTAACAATAATAATAACAATCCACATAGAGATATGGTGCAACTCTCTTACCCATGCTAATCCACCTAGCATAACTTCTAATTCTCTCATTGGCGCGTAAAGCAATCCTCCAAGCCCTTCATGATACACATTCACATAAAGGATAAGTCCCGTGATAATTAGAATAAAAAATACTATATATAAGCCAATATAAGCCATCAATTGCAAAGGATTATAAACCCCTTTTAAATGAGGATGTTTTGTCATAAATAGGTAATATCCTATCTGTTTGACCCAAACCACAGGATTTAACATATCAAGCACAGACACTCTTTCAGATTTATATTTTTCTGCAAAAAGAGTCAGATAAAGCTTCCATATTACCACTGCAATCATTACAAATCCAAAAACAAGATGCAGATTTCTTATTATAGCCTGTAAAAAATTTGTCGGTTCAGAATTTGGTTCCGGCGTAAAAAAAGGAACCGAAATATAAAATCCTGTAATAATTAAAATCAAAATTGCAATTGCTCTTATCCAATGTTGCCACCTATAAGCTGGGGTAAACTCCATCTCCTGCTCAATTTGTTGAGCAGAAACTTCTTCTTTATTTGTTGTATTCATTTTTAACTCCTTATGTGTTGCACACCCCACCATAGAGTGGATCTACTTTATATTCCGCTAGCTTATTACCTTTGGTATCCATTACATGAACAGCGCACGCAATACAAGGGTCATATGAATGAATTATTCTTATAATCTCTAAAGGTTTTGTGACATCTGCAATTTGCAGATTTAATAAATCTGCTTCATACGGTCCTCTAACACCATTGGCGTCTTTTGGGCCTGCATTCCAAGTAGATGGCACGGTTGCTTGATAATTTTCACAAACACCATTTTTGATTCTAATCCAGTGAATCAACATCCCTCTTGGCACATCACCAATACCTCTACCTTTATATTCTTTATCATTGTCAATAACATAAGGGGCACATGTATCCTGATCGACTTTTAAGTTTTCGATTAAATTATGAAATGCTTTAATTGCATTATCTGCTACTATCCCCGCTTGAAGTGATCTTGCTGCTGTTCTACCAAGCGTACTAAACAATATTTCAAGTGGCAAGCCAGTCTCTTTTAAGAAACCATCAACCGCATCTTTAATTATTGTATTGCCTTTTGCATAGCCTACAAGCAAACAAGCTAAAGGTCCGACTTCCATCGGTTGCCCGTCATATCGTGGTGATTTTATCCATGTATATTTACCATCAGGATCAATGAGTTTTGAGTGAATCATCTCACCATCAGGACCAATGCTTTCGCCATCGACAAAGCCTGTATGATTTGGAATAGTCGTGCCATCATACGGATGTTGTGGTTCATCATCTTGATACCATGAATGAGTAGCCTCTTCAGTAATTAAATCTTCATTTATCTCTAATACTTCTGTCAAATCTCCCTTGAGAATATATCCACTATCAAAGAGATACTCATCTCGTCCAACTTTGAAATCTTTAAACGCCATAAAGTTTCTTACACCCATAGGTTTTGTAACAGATGGTTCGTCTTTATAAGCTTCTGCAGCCATTTTTATATCAGCTAAATATGCATTATGCACAAAATCTGCCATTTTTTTATATTTTGTTAGATATTCACCCATTCTTGCAGGATCAAGAATGTCCATAACACAAGATACGCCACCAACAACTAAGCTTTGAGGATGAGGATTTTTACCACCAAAAATAGCCATAAGTTGTGCTGCTAGTCTCTGCATCTCTAAAGCTTTTAGATAGTGAGAAAGTGCTATTAGGTTTTGTTCTGGTGTAAATTTATATGTTGAATGTCCCCAATATGCATTTGCAAATGGTCCAAGCCCTTGTGGATTTGAAGCAAATTTAGCTACAGTCTCTTGTACTTTTATTAAATCATTTTCACCCGTAGCAATAGGATTTTTACTATATTTAAATGCTAATTCACTTGCTTTTTTAGGATCTGCCTTTAATGCACTCGTAATATCCACCCAATCAACACCATGTAAATGATAAAAGTGAACAACATGATCGTGTAAAAACAGCGCCGCATTCATTAAAGTTCTAACAAGTTCTGCATTGAGTGGTATCTTGATTCCAAGCGCATCTTCAACTGCCATTGTACTTTTCAAATAATGTGAATATGTACATACACCACATATTCTTTGCATTAAAAGTGGTACATTTCTTGGATCTCTTCCCTTGGCAATAACTTCTAATCCTCTCCAAAGCGTTGATGATATATACGCATCTGTAACAACACCATCATCATCAACTACTACTTCAGCTCTTAAATGCCCCTCTATTCTTGTAATAGGATCTACTACTATTCTTTTTGACATATTATTATCCTTCTTATTCTTTTGGTGGTTTTTTTGCTGCGATTGCTGCGTGTGCAGCAATACCGACTCCTGTTGCCATCAACAAACCAAGTCCAATTTTATCAGCTGTTGCATCAGCTCCTAATCCACTAAATACTGACTGATACAATCTACTTCCTAATGGCTCATTTGTTGTTCCCATTGTATCCCAAAAATCTGGTTCGCTACAGCCTATACAACCAAAACCAACTTGTACTGGCCAAGATGTTCCTTGATTAAATTTGTTTTTAGCACAGTTATTGAATGTATAAGGTCCCTTGCATCCAACTTTATAAAGGCAGTAGCCATCTTTTGCAGCCTCATCACCAAATTGTTCTACAAATTCACCTGCATCAAAGTGACCTCTTCTCTCGCAAAGATCGTGAATTCTAAGTCTATAAGCCCATTTTGGTCTATTATATACATCGAGTGCTGGAAGTGTTCCATAGAGTAAATAATGCAGAAGCGTTCCAACTATATTTTTCTCACTAGGTGGGCATCCTGGTACATTAATAACTGGCTTATCAGTAACATCACTAAGAGCGACTGAACCTGTAGGGTTTGGTGCAGCTGCTTGAATTCCTCCATAAGCTGAACATGTTCCAATAGCAAAAATAGCAGCAGCATTTTCACTTGCATCTTTTGCTATATCCATACCTTTTTTACCATGACCACCAATAGTTAAAAATGAACCTTCATTGCCAATAGGGATACCACCCTCAACCATAAGAATATATCTACCTTTATATTTCTCCATTGCATGTTCGAGATTTTCTTCTGCTTGCCAACCTACCGCAGACATTAAAGTCTCTTGATATTCCAATGAAATATAATCAAAAATTAAGCTATCTATCGATGGAGCATCACTTCTAAGTAAGCTCTCTGTACATCCCGTACACTCTGCCATATGAAGCCATATAATAGGTAACCTATCCACAACCTTGACAGCATCTGCTACAAGTGGTGTAAATGAAGATGGAAGCGACAACATTGCTGTAATCGCTCCGGCCCACTTCATAAAATCTCTCCTGCTAATTCCCTTCTCTTCTATCACATCCATAATTGACTGCTCTTCTTTCATCCTTGAAAGTTTAGATAGTTGTGCTATTCTCTCTTCAAATGCACTATACAGTGCATCATATGAGGCATCTTTTGCGTGATTCATGTACTCTCCTCTTGTGTTATTTGTATTAAAACTAAGAATAGATCTTTAAATCTAATTATTAACAATTAAAATTCTAGTATATGAAAGAGAGAAAATAAGGGGATAATTTTAAACATGGCAAAATAATGCACTATAACAAACAAAAGAATACACAATACTTCTATTTCCATCGTGTGAAAAGTTTAGGTTCACACCGTACCAGCATAAGCTTTAGGAGAGGTACGGTGCTACCATCTTAGGAGTTTCACAGGAATGAATGTTTTCTTTAAACAACAAAGGTACATGTAAGAGTGCTTCTTTGGCTTACATGTAAGAGGGATTAGAATCGATGAAAAGCCGATTCCATCCCAAATCAACGAAACATGATTTGAGCACATTTGCATTGTTTTCTTTATCTATAACTTCGGGCTTACCAAAATAGTAATAAACGTTTTCATTCACTTTTGATGCCATTAAAACATATTCAAAAGCTAAGACTTGCAAGTTTACTAGCACCATTGCCCCAAAAGTTTTTTTATAAATTGTTCCTAGAACTTAGCTTGCCACTGCATAATCCATGCATCTGCTTTGTAACCGCCTAGACCTGAGAACTTATCTGTGTCACCTGAAGCATAAACATAGTTTAGAACTAGCTTATGAGCATTACGCTTGCGTTTCGCACTTCTACTCATCTTGCCATCAAATGTGTCAAGGAAGACATTTACACCAAAGTAAGTATTTCCTAAAACTGTTGAATCAGCATCAGCGCCTTTAGTAGCTGTCGCTTGGATATGTTTAATTGTTGGCTCAAAAGTACTATTGATGGCATACTGTGCTGTCACAGAAAAGACATCTTCATCATAATCTTTTATACCTTTAATATTTTGTGCACTAAAATACTC
>CAMZLS010000002.1 GCA_947311765.1 uncultured Helicobacteraceae bacterium | reverse complement strand
TAAATGATAAAGAGAGTGAATTTGAAGCTCTAAAAGATGTTTTAACTAGTATTAAACCAGATAGAATTGATATTGGAACAATTGACAGACCACCAGCATATAATGTTAAAGGAGTTAGAGTAGAAAGGCTCAAAGAGTTAGCAAATATCTTGACCGGTTTACCAGTAAGCATTGCATACAAAAAAGACTATAGTGAGATAAAAAGGGACTTTACAAAAGATGATATTCTAAATATGATTGATAAAAGACCACAAAGTTTTGATGATGTTAAAATAAGCTTTTCAGATCATAGCATTTCTACTCTAAAAGAGCTTGTAAATGAGGGTAATATATATATAGAGACAGTAGCCGGAGTTAAATTCTATAAACTTTCATAAAAACAATCAAAACCCTTGACATATAGAGTTTTTTTTACTATAATTTCGTCCTTGTTAAACACATTCCGGATTAGCTCAGCGGTAGAGTAGGTGACTGTTAATCACTTGGTCACTGGTTCGAATCCAGTATCCGGAGCCATATTTCAACCCCTAAAATAGCCACTTTAAAGTACTTTTAAAAATTACTTTAAGTTTCAAAAATACACTTACCGTCCTACCTAAGTCCATATGAGAATAATTGATATGAATATAAATGACGAAATGATAGAAGTTTTGTTGTATACTTGTTTTTCTTAGTCCGCAAAAGTCCATCAATATTATATATAATATCGTTTTTATTAGAGGGATAAAACTATGCACATAAATGATTTTGAAAAAATTAAATATCTTAGAACTATAATGCTATAATTACAGAAAATGCCAACATAAGGAATTTCTGGTGACTATGATGCTAGATATAGATGATAGATATGTTGCTAGGCTTGAGACTTTTATATCTTAACTACCACAAGGTGTAGTTGAGATGAAAAACTCCCTAGATGACGAGATAGCAAAAAGAGTTACTGAGTATAAAAGTGCTCAAATAAATACAACATCTTTTATGTATGGGCTTGATTCCATAAGAGAGAAGTTAGTATCACGACTTTGATGCTAGAAAAATTCGACAGCTTTAAAGATGAATTTGAAGTGATTATCAATTTTATAGCACTTGACAGCATTAATAGAGCTTTAATTTTTTACGATGAAATTGTTGCTAAAATAAATCAAATTCTAGACAATCCATATATCCACAGAAGACGTCCATCTCTTGCTAAAAGAGAGATCGATAAAAATCTTAGAGGTGCTCGCAATCTTTAAGTTGTTTAATAGCACCCAATTCATAATGTTTCAAAATCAACGAAAATGCCAGCACCTGAGGTATTAGATAAAGATGTATCACAAGTGATGCTTAAAATGTATAGAAAATAAATAGGAGATTTTTGAATCAAGAAAATAAAACATTTATAAAAGGTAAAGATGAATATCTTGAAGCTTCTATAAAAAAAATGTATGAAAAATTAGCTGATTTAGGGTTTAAAATAGAGATTGTTTCACGCTTAAATCCTGTTGAGCATGTCCACTCGGTACATATTCGCGATAGAGAGTGTCACCTTCTTTTTACAAACGGAAAAGGTGCTTGTGAAAAATCTGCCTTAGCCTCTGCTTTGGGGGAATTTTTTGAGCGTCTTAGTTGTAACTATTTTTTTGCAGATTATTACATTGGTGAGCAAAGCTCTTTTGATTTTGTGCATTATCCGAATGAAAAGTGGTTTGCGTTAGATGATGACGCGGTGAGAAAGGCTCTTTTAGATGAAGACTTATGGGAGTATTACAACCCAGAGGGTGAGCTTTTGGCTGAAGAACTTTTAGATTTTAATTCAGGTGAGAGCGAGAAGGGTATTTGTGCCTTACCATTTGAGCGTGTGTGTGATAAAAAAAGTATCTATTTTCCTGTAAATATTCTTGGAAATTTGTATGTCAGTAATGGTATGGCAGCAGGAAACACTCCAGCAGAAGCAAGAGTACAAGCCTTATGCGAAATCTTAGAGCGTTATGTAAAAAATAAGATTATAGCAGAGGGAATCTCCTTGCCTCTTATCCCTCAAAGTGTGCTAGAAACTTATACTCATATTCAAAAATCTATACAGATGATAGAAAAAAGTGGTTTTTCTCTGCGGATTTGTGATGCCTCTTTAGGTGGAAAATACCCTGCCATCAGTGTAACGCTGATAAATCCTCAAGATGGTTCAGTTTTTGCCTCTTTTGGTTCACATCCCTGTTTTGAGGTGGCGCTAGAGCGGACTGTTACGGAGCTTCTTCAAGGGCGGGAGTTAGATAATTTAGATGATTTTCAAGTGCCATCTTTTAATCTTGATGAGGTAGCAAGTTCTGAAAACTTGGAGACTCATTTTATCAATGCTACGGGTCTGATTTCCTATGAATTTTTTAAAGAGCGAAGTGATTATGAATTTGTAGATTGGAATTATGACTCGGATACGCAAGATGAATTTGAGTATTTAAGCGAACTTATCCATGATGAAAATCGTGACATTTATATCGCAGATTATGAACACTTAGGTATCTATGCGTGTCGCGTGATAGTGCCAAATATGTCTGAAATCTATCCAGTAGAAGATTTGGTATGGAGCAACAATAATGAGGGAGCGACATTTAGAGAAGCGCTTCTCTCTTTGCGTCATCTCACATCAGAGCAGTATCGCTATCTTTTAGAAAGTCTTGAAGATCACGAGGTGCAAGATATCCTCAAAGTAAGTGAATTTATCGGTATCGTTCCAGATGCCCAGAGCGCCTTTGAAACCCTAAGGGTAGGAGAGCTTAAGGCGATGATATATCTTGTTTTAGGAGATTTAAAAGAGGCTTTGGAGTGGGTTTATTGGTCTTTACATGTAAGCGATTTTACTCAAGAACGAAAAAAACACTATAACTGTTTAAGTGCACTGCTTGAAATAACAATCGATGAAGACAAAGAGAGTTGCGGTTATGAAAAGGCTTTAGTTATGATGTATGGAGATGCTCAAGTGCTTACTTGTAAGGAGCTGATTCAAGGTAGAAAAAGTTTTTATGGACTTAAAAGCACTGGTTTAGACCTAAAGGTTTTTAAAGCACATACTTCCTTGCTTTATATGTATGAAAAGGTTCAAAAAATAAAAGCTTAAGAGGTGAAAAGACTTAACAAATGGTTTTTTTCAATATGATAGTTGGTGATGATGACCCAAGCTCTTAAGAATGAGTGTGGCTAGCCACAAGACACTGCCTTAATCATACTAAGGCAAGATATCAACATTGCTTATATTTTATATTAAGATATGTATAAAATATATACAATTTTTTCTTTTAAATACCTATGATTTGGATAATATTGTAAGTATAAATTAAGGAGAGAAACTCCTTATAAAAGAGGAGAAAAATCAATGAATGAATTACAAAAAGCTTTAGAAGCACGAAATAAAAAACAAAATAAGATAGAAAAAATAAAAGAGCTAAGAACGCCTAAAGAGGCACATGAGCTTTTAGAGACTTATGCAAAAGAGGGTTACGACTCTATACCAAAAGAAGATTTAAGCTATTTTTTAAAATGTTTTGGAATCTTTGACCGTCCTGCTACACCAAAGCAATTTATGATTCGTGTACGTATTCCTGGCGGACAGCTTAATTTTGACCAAGCGAGTATGATAGGTGAGTTAGCGCGTGATTATGGAAAAGATTACATAGATATTACAACACGTATGCAGATAGAATTTCGCTATATTGACATAGAAAATATTCCCGTAATTTTTCAAAAACTTAAATCAGTAGGCATCTCTTCTTATCAGACAGGAGTGGATAATTTTAGAAATATTCTAAATGATCCCTTGGATGAAAAAGCTTTTGATAATATCTTGCCCTCGCAAAGACTTCTCAATAAAATCCAATCAATTTTTCTACAAAATTATGAATGGATAAGTGTGCTTCCTCGTAAATTCAATACAGGCATTACAGGTTCATTAGTGAACCGCTCGAATGTTTTTGGACAAGATTGTGCGCTTGTGTTGGCTCAAAAAGAGGGGCATTTTGGTTATAATCTTTATCTTGGTGGAAAGGTTGGTCATATTGCAAAAAGTGCTGATATCTTCTTAAAAGATGAAGATGAGGTGCTTGCAATGTACAAGACTTTGATTGCACTCTTTAGAGATTTTGGTTTTCGTGACAATCGCAATAAAAATCGCCTCTATTTTCTCGTAGAAGCAGTCGGTATGCAAGCGATGGCTGAAGCAATTCGTAAAGAGGCAGGGATAGATTTTGCCACTGCTGGTGAGACGATGACAAAGATGGACAATAACGACCCAGACCAAGGACGAGTGCAACTTAAAGATGGCACATTTGCCCTGCATGTAGTTATCCCCTCAGGTATTTTTAGTGGAACTCGCATGATAGAAGCAGCTAAGCTTTCAAAGCAACATGCTAGTGGAGAGATTCGCCTTGATGTTGAGCAGAGTCTTTATATAATGGGTGTTTCAGGCGATAAGATACAAAGCTTATTGAAAGAGTCATTTTTTGAAACTTATAAAAGCGTAAATACCCCTTATTTTAATCATTTAATAGCGTGTGCAGGAACTGAACATTGTCCTTTTGGAGTAATTCCAAATAAACCTGACGCTATCGAAATGTCTCAATATCTCTCTGATGTTGTGCCTCTTGATGAGGGTCGTGTTCGTATGTATTGGTCAGCTTGTGTGAAAGGTTGTGGTATTCATGGAGTCGGTGATATCGGTTTTGAAGGGTGTAAGGCTAAGGTGGATGGTGTTAATGAATTTGGTGTGCATATCTTAGTAGGAGGAAAGCTGACAGCTGAGGGTGAAGAGGGTTATAGCGTCATCAAGTCTGCACCTCTGCGTTATGCGAAGTATTATGTAGAGTCTTTGATGCTTGAGTATCGCCGCCTGAAAAAGCCATATGAAAGTTTTGAGCAGTTTCATGAGCGTGTTCTTAGTTTTTACACGAGTGCAGGTATCGGTTTTGTTATGAAATTACAAGCTTACTTACGAAACAAAAGTATAGATATTGATTTTGGATTTTCCTTACATGTAAAGAGTGGGAAAGAGGAGATGTTTGAGGTGTTTGAACTTGGTAGAAAGCTCTATCATGCTCTTATTGGTAGTGAGCCTTATAGTGCATATAGCTCTTTTTCTCCTGCGATTAAAGAGGTTTTTCAAGCTCCAAAAAAGATTGATAGTTCTATAGATGAAAATCTCTCAACGATAGCGTATAAGATGCTAACTACAACAGAAGATAAGGCGGAAGCTTTTAGTGAATTGGAGAGTTTTATAAGAGTTTATTAGTTTTTTGTGTTAATAGATGTAGTTTGCATTTTTTTTGTTGTGTTTGGGGTTGGATGTTTGGTGTCTTGCTTTAGAGGGACACAGCATTAATTTTTTTTCAAAAAATTCATGCAATGTCCCAGCTGTTTTGTGGGCTTGTATTTTAAAAATGGTTATAGTTATAACCCGACCCTTTTTTTTGGATCAGTGATTTTTAAAAATGTATGTGGAATAAAATCAGGATCTTTCTTATCATATATTCCATTGTCCACCATAATATTTACTATTGCATTACTCATTTTTCTTCTCCTTGTAATTTTAATGTTATAAAGTCATCATCATGAAATAAACCTCTAAAAAAGCCGATTTCTTTTTCATTCTTTCTACTAAAACTCAAATATATTGTTAAATCTTTATCACCATTTTTTTTTGCTAATTCAAATTCATCAATGACAATTGTGATAATTTCATTAATTATTTTATAATTTTCTATCGAATTAACCATTACCTGAATTTTAGGCTCTGCTTGATTCATAAAAAATAGTTGTTTTTCCTGACAATCTCGTCTTATATCTTTACATAAATTATATTTAATAAACACTCTACTAATTTTACTTGCAATATGACTAGCATAATT
>CAMZLS010000001.1 GCA_947311765.1 uncultured Helicobacteraceae bacterium | reverse complement strand
TGCTTGTATGATAAATTTTCATCGCCTCTTTATACTCTCTTGAGGTGCGCTCTTGCTGCTTTTTATTTGGTTTTACTTTTGAGGGTGCAACGGTGATGGTTTCAAAGGGGTAGGCTTTTTTCTTTACATGTAAGGCTAAGGCAGTAGAGCCATTTTTATATAAAACAGTCACATTTTTATCTCCAAAAGAGGAGCGATAGCTGATAGGAATAAGTACAAATTTTTCTTTTACATGTAAGGGATGTGTCAGTAGTGGAACCTTTTTTGATTCAAAAAAAACCTGTGCATCTTTGGGTATTTTTGAAAATTCAAAGAGCACTGTATTTCCATTATACGCTTCTTGAGCTAAAAGAGAAGCAAGGCTAAAAATTAAAAAAGTAAAGTATCTAATTATCATGAAAAATCCTTGAAACATTTTAGCCTAATCAAGATATAATTTTTCTATTATGAAATTAGAAAAAAAGCGTATTAATCAAAATTTTATTCCTCTCTTAGCAGATGAAATTGTAGCTGATAGTGTTATCCCCTTTGATATTTATATTAAAAAGTCTCATGGGTATGTGATTATGCTTGAAGCTGGAACAAGCATAACACTTGCTTTAAAAGCAAAACTCTCAGATATTAGAAAACTCTATGTTCCAAAAACAATGCTAAGTATTTATGGGAAGTACTCTAAAGAGTATCAAAGTGAGGATGAGTTTATTATTGTAACGACGGTATCAAAACTTGATAAAAGTATAGATAAATCTTGTCGTGAGTTGAGGCGATATTTAGCAGGCGAGGTCTCTTGTAAAGAGAAAATTGAAATCATACTCTCATGTGGATATGCTCTTATGAAAGCATGTTTTAAAGCAGATGAAAACCAACTTTTTTTAGAGCATATTGAGATATATACAAAAACACTTCTCTATGTTGTTGGTGTTTCTGGTATCAAAATAAAGCAGTTTATTGCTTTAATGCAAGATGAAAATTGTAATGAAGTTCACGCTCTCAATGTTGCCATATTGGCTCTTTATTTGGCAAAAGATTTAAAATTTCGTGATGATGAGTTAAGCCATGTTTTTAAGGCGGGGCTATTTCATGATTTGGGCAATAAATTTATAGATTATGAGATATTAAACCAACATGGAAAATTAAGTGCTGATCAATTTAAAACAATTCAAGAGCATCCTCGTTTTGGAGCCGACATGGTTAAAGAAGGGGGCATAGATAATGTAAATATTTATGAGGCAATACTGTATCATCATGAAAATCTTGATGGCAGTGGCTACCCTATGGGTCTAAAAGCCTCTAAGATTCCAAAAAATGCACAGGTAATTGCCTTATGTGATGTTTTTAATGCTTTAACGATGGAGCGCTCATGCCGCGGAAGTTATAGTAGCTTTAATGCTTTGAAGATAATAAAGCTTGAGATGAAAAGACAAATTAATCCGCTCTATACAAATGAATTAATCAAGATGTTGCATTGAGTACAAAAGACACCCAATTACAGACACTTTTACTCTCCTTAAAAGAGGGCAGAAATATTTTCTTAACAGGTGGTGCTGGTGTGGGAAAAACTACGCTCACTCGCCAAGTCATCGCACACTATGAATCCGAAGCGAAAAAAGTAGCTAAACTCGCTTCAACAGGCATGGCGGCGACACTTATCGCGGGGCAGACACTTCATAGTTTTTTTGATTTAGGCATTTGCAGTGATATTGAGGATTTAGAGCGTCGGGGGAAGGGGAGTCTGAAAAAGAAGATTCAAAAACTTATTTGCGCTATGGATTTGATTATTATTGATGAAATCTCTATGGTGAGTGCGCCTCTTTTTGAGATGATACGCTTACGCTTACTTCAAGCAGAGTATAAGGGTGTGGTGATGCTTGTAGGTGATTTTTTACAACTGCCTCCTGTTGTGCGTGGCTATGGCGAGGTTGATTTTGCTTTTGAGAGTGAGGCATGGAGGGAGTTTTCCTTTGAGACGATAACGCTGAGCGAGGTTTATAGAACAGATGATAGAGATTTTATTAAGATTTTAGATGCTATTCGTTTTTCACAGGTGGGTGAGGCGGAGCATTATTACCTCCATCAACTTATTAAGCCTATTCCTGAAGATTTGATTCATTATACCTACCTGTATGGAAAAAATGCCTCTGCTACGCGGCATAATGAGATACAGCTAGGTTTTATAGACTCTAAGGAGAGAAGTTATGAAGCGCAAGTGGTTCGCCACGATAAAAATACCAAAGATACAGAGATAGAGCGTTTTTTTAGTGATGCAAGAATTGAGAAAAAGATGCGTCTCAAAGTTGGAGCACCTATACTTTTTACTCGCAATGCGTGGAACTATTTTAATGGGGAGCGCGGGACACTTATTAAGATGGACGAGACGAGCTTACATGTAAGAAAATCAGATGGTATCATTATAAAGCTAGAAACTGTATCAGTGAGCAAAACTATCTGGAAAGAGAAAACTATCAAAGGTAAAAAAGAGCTCGTTGAGACAGAACTCTTTAGCGTGTATCAGTTTCCCATCCAGCTTGCCTTTGCTATCACTATCCATAAATCTCAAGGGATGAGTTTAGAAGATTTGATTATAGATACCACAGAAATCTTTGCACCTTCGCAGTTTTATGTAGCTATATCACGGGCTGTGAGCCCACATCGCCTTATTTTAAGACAACCTTTGAAAGATTGGAGATATTTAGCTTTTGTCAATGAAAAAGCACTCTCTTTTGTGAAGGAGAGTTTAGGAGCTTAGATTCTTCCTTAGTTTGCCTGGAGATAGCAATATGCTATAATTCAAGCAAGAGAGCTAAAAGTAGTAAGAGTGAAAAAAATTCCTTACGGCATTAGTGATATGAAATGTATTAAAAGTGAAAATTTTTAATACATCGATAAAAAATATAGATGCTACAACGCCTATTATACTCTTAGATAAAATATTTTCTTATGTCAAAAAAGAGAATATAAACCTCTACATCCTCATCGACGAATACGACAACTTCGCCAATAAACTCCTACTCTCAAACAAGCGAAACTACGAAGATGTAGTAAGCCAGAAAACCGCCTCTTTCAAGTAACTCTTCACCTCTTAACTACCATAAGGATACTCAGGTTTACAAAAGTCATCCCCTAAGCTACAACAGCCTTCGCTGATACCCATAAGTTTCAGACCCCTGTCAAAAGACCAATAATGCCTATAGCTTCCATCTCTCAAAATATCAAAGGTATCTAGCAGTGCTTGGTTTGTCTTTGCATCTGCTATATACTCATCTAGGTCATTGATATCTGTTACCTCTACCATACAGCCAACTTCAAGGGCATCTCGTGAGGAATTGACACCTTTTGCATAAAGAGCGTCATAAAGGGTTTGGATAGCTTCGATGCCATAAACACCCGCTCCCATTGCATTAAGCTCTGTTTCAGAGTAGCTTTGCGTATAATCTACTAAGTTTGTGATATTGATATCATAGGCTTCAACCAAGTTTTGCACAAGTTCTATATGTCTTCCCTCGGAGTTTGTTCCTATATTGTTGAGTTGCCTAACATCCGAGTGAACCTTATAAAGATTAAGATAGATATCTTGAGCAAGTCTCTCCTCGTTCCACATATATGCAAGAGAGTATTTCTGTTTCTCATTAAGAGGTGCTAGGTTATAGGAGTAGATATCGACGGTATTTACTCCTTGCGTATTTGCGTTAGCATTACCATTACCATTTTGGCGTGCATCTTTATTTGAAGAGCTATCACCACATCCACTAAAAAGTAGAAGAGATGTAAAGAGTGTTGCTGTTGTTATTGATATTTTCATGTAAGTATCCTTTTTCTCTATGTTTGTGAAATTGTATAAGAGAAGTGTTAGTGAAGTGTTAGTTGAAAAATTAACACGTTTGTAACAATTTAATCTTAAGCTTTCAAAATAATTTAAAAAAAAAAGGGGGGGGGTAGCTAATATCTACCCCCCCCCCTAATTTAATTTAAAGGAATAGTTATGCAATATAAAGGTGTAAGTTTATCACTTGTTGTGACAACGATGCTCACAATCTTGGGATGTGATGGAGGCAGTAGCAACTCTACGCCTGATACCACAACTCCAGAGGAGGTCTCAGCCTTAGCGCCACAAGCAGGAACGCAAGGCTATCTTTTTTATGGACATGCAGATCATAAGCAGTTAGGAAGTGTTAAAAATGTTCGCATTGTAGATCCTAAAAATCCAGAGAATGTAATAGTTGTACGCGAGAGTCTAGATGTACGCTATCCTGTGCTTTCTACAACTGTAGATGAGTATAACGCTACAACTAAAAGGTATAAAAACTTACATGCAAGTAAATTGAGTTATATATCTGAGGGAAAAGCTTATACAGTAGATATGCAAAAAACTACTCCTATACAGAGTATGCAAGATGATGAAACTATCTGCGACTGTGCTACATCTCTTCGTGCTACAACACCGACAGAAGTGAGAAATTCATCAGCAATAAATCTAACAGCAGCAGGACGGAGTTTAGCATATGAAGATATTTCATATCTCGGAGTGAAACAGATTCTTATCGCTAAAGAGAATGCGAAACAGGTTTTGATAACTTGCAATATGGGTGCAACAGACGCGGCTATAAATTTTGAAGACAAAGAGTTTTTAAGCCTTTCATATCCATCTTATGGCGCAGATGTTAATGGGATGATAGTGTATGACTCTCTAGTAAAGAAAGTTCAAAACTGTAGTATGGATATGATGGCATGTACAGATATCTTAGATGCACAGAGTGCTCCTAAATTTTTAGGCGATATTGGTGGTACTACATTAAGTGCTTTAAGTATTTCGAATAATTACTATACTATAGATAAGGCAGATAACAGCTATAAAGCACTTACAGTTCCAGCCTCACATGCTCCAATTCGTTTTTCAGCAAGGAATGCCTATTTTAATGGTGATACTATCTACATTTTAGAGAATGGCAATATCTTTTCTTTAAATGCTATAAATGGAGAGTATAAACAGATTTCCTCTAATGGCTACGCTACAAGAGTAAAAGCATTTACAAGCGATATGGTTATTTTTGGTGGTGATTCTGAGATGTATGCAGTTATGAAAGACGGAAGTAGCAAAGGTAAAGAGATAGAGATATCGACAACAACAAAAACAAAAGGACAGAAATATCCTTTTGACATGGGGATTGGCGATACTTATCTTTTTAATCTTTATAGCGTAGATACGCAAAGTGCAGATACTACATATAGGGCATGTACGCTTAAAAGTGGAAATATTACATGTAAAGATAATAGTTTTTGGGGTCCTGTGGTTGCAGCGCAAAATGGTGAGATGCACTTTGATGCAACATTCCAATATACGCCTTATGCCTATATTCGCATAGATGATACAGATAATTTCGGTGGTGGAACAGTAAGCGTTGTTGATCCTAAAAACCCACTCGGCGCTGGTTTTGCGGTTGGAGAAGTTGCCAAGTACAATTTTCAGACATTTATGAATGGGCGCTACTCTGATACCCTTATAGATAGTGATGGTACTGTTGTGATTTATGCAAAAAATGATGTGAATTACAGAAGTGATGCTTTTATTCTTAATCTCAGAGAGGCCAATAGTCTTAAAAATATTTCAAATGACCCTGACCCTACATACGAGGAAATCAACGGTGGTCGTTCTCACTGTCACGGTCGTTATTGTTCTGTGTGTCACAGCTTCTCTGGTGGAAAAATCAATGCTGACAGAGCTGGGAAGAACGCAGCTGTTGGATATAACATACGTTACGATTTTGAAAATGGAGAGAGTATGTTAGCGAAAATAAGAAAAGGTATAGGAGAGAACTTCAACGCCCCTATGAAAGAGCTTGCAGGAAAAAACTTTACAGCAAATGTTGTTGATGAAAACAATACAGTAGTCAATCGATCAGATGAATTTTCTCATCGTGGTGTAGAGTACTATAATTGTAATTTCTGTCACAGAAAAGATGACTTACGTCATGATGCTCCTAGTGTAATCAGTATAGAAGCGAGTCAATAATGCGACATATAGTTTTATCGCTTCTCTTTGGGGTGCTCACTCTCTTTGCGTACGAGAAGGGTGATACCCTCTCTAGCGGTGTAGTGGAGAAGTTACAACTCAAAGAGGATAAGATATATATTATTGATTTTTTCGCTTCATGGTGCCACTCTTGTGAAAAAGAAATACCACAGATCTCAAAACTCAATAACACTTTAGATACAAAACGATTTGAGATTGTAGGTGTAGATGTAGATAAAGATAGCTCTAAAGCAGAAGCGTTTCAAAAAAAGATGCGTGCAAATGAGAAACTAAACTTTCGTGTTGTAAATGATGCAAAGAGCGCAATAATCAAAGAGTTTAAGCCCATAGGGATGCCCTCTTTATATGTTGTTAAAAACCTTAAAGTTGAAAATATGATTTTTGGTGCGGTTGATAATATTGACGAGCATATAGTGAATATATTAGAGTCTTTATGATGCGATATTTTGTAATTGTATTTTGTGTATTTGTTTTGCTAGGGTGTAGCATCAAAGAGGTGCAACCTTGGGAGAAAGAGACTTTGGCAAAAGAGAGTATGCAAGAGGGTGGTGGCAATACACTTTTTAAAAAATTTACAAATCATATCTACTTCTCTAAAGAGGCGAGTAAAGGTGGTGGTGGTGTCGCTGGTGGAGGTTGTGGATGCAACTAAAAATAAGATTTTCACTTCTGGCATCACAGTTGCTTGTTGCCTCTTCTTTGATGGCAGAAGATTATGTGAGTGTGCAGTATATGCGTTATGATGAGGATAGTGGGCGTACCACCGTTTCAACTCCTTCCATCGAAATTAGTAAAGATTTTGGAGTTGATTATAATCTCAAACTCTCCTATGCTCATGATGCACTGAGCGGAGCAAGTCCAACTTGGTACGACAGCTCTAGCGGGGCAACAACTACTATCGCTGATGGAACACATTATAAAGATGATATTGTCTATGGGGATATCCCTTATGAGGACACACGAAATTCTTTAGGCGCTACTTTTACGACACGCTTTGCTAGTCGTGATGAGCTGACTCTAGGTTTTAATTATTCTGGTGAGAATGATTACACTTCTCGTGAAGCTTCAGCCGAATACCTGCACTATCTTGACAGCAGTAAAAACCGTTCACTCTCTTTTGGCCTCTCCTTCCAAAAGAATGATATTACTGTTTTTTGCGATAAGCAAGAGTGTGATACTAGCAGTGGTGCAAGTGCTAATATATCCGAAGAAGATATCACAGTTTTGAGTACAGAGCTTGGATTTACCCAAATTATTGATGCTACTTCCCTAGTAAAAGCCTCTGTCTTTTATATAGGTGAAGATGGCTATTTGAGTAACCCGTATATGAATGTTGTCAGGGATTATGATACCTCCTTAAAACTAATTCTTGAGAAAAAACCTGATACGAGAGCTGCATATGGAGCACTTGTGCAATATAGTAAATCTTTTGTTGATGCTTTGAGTGCCCATATTAGTTATAGATTCTATCATGATGATTGGAAGATCACATCACATACGATAAATACAGAATTTTACTATGAGCTACAAAAGAGGCTGACACTTGGAGTTGGGGTGCGATACTATCTTCAGAGTGAGGCCTATTTTTATAATGCGTCTAAAGATTATTTTACAGATGAGAAGTACGCTTCAAGTGATAGGCGTATGAGTGCATTTGACTCGTATAATCTAATGTTTAGCGCCAAATATGATGTAAGGGATGATTTGAGTATTAATGGTTCAGTAAATGCCTATTCTCAGCCAAAATATTTTGACTCTCTTTACTATAATATAGGATTTATATATAAGTTTTAGAAGCTTACATGTAAGGATAACCCTTACATGTAAAGAGGGAATAAAGAAGAGGCTTAAAGCTCTTTTTCGTGCTCTGCAAGATACTCTGCAACACCTTCAGTTGTTGCTTTCATGCCTTCATCACCTTTTGTCCAGCCAGCAGGACAAACTTCACCGTGCTCATCAGTAAACTGCATAGTATCTACCATACGAAGCATCTCATCTATATTACGACCAAGTGGTAAGTCATTGATAACTGCGTGGCGAACTGTACCGCTTGCGTCTATTAAAAATGAACCACGAAGTGCTACGGCTTCACCAAAAAGTACATCAAAATCTTTAGAGATCTGTTTTGTAAGGTCTGCTACAAGTGGGTAACCAACACGGCCGATACCACCTTCATTGATAGGAGTCTCTCTCCATGCAAAGTGAGAAAATTGACTATCAACTGAAACACCGATAACATTCACGCCACGCTCTTTAAACTCAGCAAGTCTGTGATCAAAAGCGATAAGCTCTGATGGACATACAAAAGTGAAGTCTAGTGGATAAAAGAAGATTACCGTCCCTTTTTCACCAAAGTTTTCGTATAAATTGAAATCTTCAACGATTGAACCGTCACCTAAAACTGCTGTTGCTGTAAAATCTGGAGCTTTGTTTGTTACTAACATATCTTGTACCTCTTTTTTGTTTTGTTGGCAGAATTTTAGCATAGAAAGATTAATCGAAATTTGAAAAAATAAATTAATAAAAATATCTAAAGGATAAAAATTATTGTTTATCAGCTACTACACAATTTCGTCCGCTGTTTTTTGCTTTATAGAGCATTTCATCTGTATGTTTTACGATACTTTCTGCTGTGTCACCGTCCTTGTAAGAGCTAACACCAAAGCTACATGTAAGCGTTTTAATATAAGCAAAAGAGTGTGACTCTATCTTTTTTCGTAGTTTTTGTGCAAATACTTCACTTTGCGAGCTATTTGTATGTGAGATTATCATAAACTCTTCGCCACCCCAACGAGCAAAAATATCTATATCTCGTATATCCTTATTGACAATGGATGTAAGCTCTTTTAAGACGCTATCACCTACATCATGTCCATAGGTGTCGTTTATCTCTTTGAAGTG